>DAOUPC010000229.1 GCA_030626365.1 Paracoccaceae bacterium | reverse complement strand
GCACCCCCAAAACCCGCAGCGCCAGATCATGCCCGGCCCGCAGACAATCCGCCTGTGGTGCGCCCCGCAGACGGGATGCCAGATAGCAGCCATTGAAACTATCGCCCGCCGCGGTCGAATCCACGATTTGTCTAGCCTTGGCGAAATCCATGTCAGTTCCGTCCGGCTCCAAAGAAACCGGGCCATCCGCGCCACATTTCAGCGCCCCGCTGTGAACCCCGTAAGACGCAAAGCGCAGTCTAACCGCCGCCGCATCGATGTCGTTGAAAATGGCCTGTTCATCATCAAGGCCGGGCAAGGCTATGTCGGTCAGGTTCCACATCGCAGCGATCGCATTCCTCGCCGTTTGCACGTCCACCCAAAGGGCCGGGCGATAGTTGGAATCAAACGCCACTTTCCCGCCCGTTCGGCGGTATTCCTGCAACCAGACCATCAGATTTGCCCGCGCCGCCGGAGTCAGGATCGCCAGCGTTATAGCCGAAAGATAGATCACATCGAACCCCGACAGGTCCGCCAATTGCGGTCCCTCGCCGTCAAATAATTCCCGCGCGGCAGAGGTGTCACGCCAATAGGCAAAGGACCGTTCCCCGGCCTCGTCAGTCGAGATCGCGTAAAGCCCCGGAGAGCGGTCTGCACTGAGCCCGATCAGAGACGTGTCCAGCCCCTCGCCTTGCATGAAATCCCACATTTGCGCGCTGAACGGATCGCGCCCCAGACGGGTGACATAGAATACCTCAAGTTCCGGCGCACTGCGTTTCAGATAGATCGCCGTGTTCAGCGTGTCACCGGCAAAACCTATCCCGGCCACGTCTGCGTGGTCCCGGTCCAGCGCGAGTTCAACCATCGCCTCGCCTATGCAGGCGACTTTAATTGCTGGCATGTTCTGTCGCATGCATGTTTTCCCGCCGCCAGATTATCAGACCCGACAGGACAATGATCGACGCGCCTAACAGTGTCCAGCCATCGGGAATGGTGTCGAACACCAGATAGCTGGCGATGCTCATATAGATGATGAACGAATAGCCATAAGGCATCAGGGCGCTGGCCGGAGCAAAAGCATGCGCACGGGTCAGCAATTCATGCCCCGCCCAGCCCCAGGCCCCTACGCCGACAAGCAGGCCCCAGTCGAACAGACCGGCCGGCGTCTTCCAGGTCAGAACGGCCGGCAGCAACAGAACCAGCGTGCCGATGGCCCCGACGTAGAACTGCATCGTTTGTGTCGCAACCGCCCCGGCAAGACGACGCGTCAGTATCGAATACAGCGAAAAGGAAATGGCGTTGAAAACCGCCAGAAGAGCGCTCCAGTGGACGCTTATGCCAAAGGGTCTGACAACGATCAGTACACCGGCAAACCCCAGAAAAATGGCAAACCAGCGCCATTTTCCGACCCGTTCCCCCAACAAAGGCATGGACAGGGCGCATACGATGATCGGGGCCGAGAACAGGATCGCCGAGGTGATGGTCAGCGACAGGTATTTCAGCACGAAAAAGTTGATGACCGTCGAGGTGATCAACAGGCCTGCGCGCAGCACGACAAGGCCGGGATGCGTGGTTGCAAAACGCTGCCAGGACCAGCCGCCGCTGCCGATCTGCACCAGCGTTATTGCCAAATGACCAACGTAGCGCATAAAGGCAATCTGCACCCCCGAAATTCCCATCAGAACCAGCCATTTGGCCGAAGTGTCGATGAACGAAAAGAACAGATACGTCACCAGCATCATGACAATGCCCAGTCTGGCCCGGTCGTGACGTATCTGTGCGGCAATCCCGCCCATGCGTCAGTCCGTGAACCGCTTGGCGTAGAAATCGACCATTTCGGACACCATGTTGTCGCCCATGCCCTGATCGACCGCTTTTGTCATCGCCTTGCTGGCGCATTTTGACATGATGGTTTTGGCCCCCAGATCCTTGGCCATGTGGCGATAATACCCCACATCCTTGGCCGCGTTGCGGATCGAGAAGGCCAGAACATTGGCGTCCCCGTCGACACCGTAAGCCTTGATGAAATCCATCATGCCGGACCGCAATGGCCCGGCGGACATCACGTCATACAAGGCCTGGCGCGGCACGCCGGCCTGATCGGCCATGGCAAAGGCCTCGGACATGGCGTTGGCGGTGGTCATGGCAAAGAAGTTGTTGATCAGCTTGATGGTGTGGCCCGCCCCCAATGCCCCCAGATGAAAGACGTTTTCGCCCAGATCGTCCAGCACCGGGCGCACCCGGTCAAAGGCCGCGCGGTCCCCGGCGCACATGATGTTCAGCAGGCCATCAACCGCATGCGACGGGGTCCGCCCCAATGGCGCGTCCAGGTAGGTCGCCCCGGCGGCGGCCACCTCTGCCCCCAGTTCCTTGGTCGATCCCGGCAGCGATGTGCCAAAATCAATCACCGTCATTCCCGGCCTCAGCCCGGCAATCACCCCGTCCGCCCCGCGCATCCGCGCTTCGACCGAGACCGATGTATCCATGCACAGCATCACGATGTCCGACTCCCCGGCCAGTTCGCGCGCGTTTGCCGCCTCGGTCGCGCCATTGGCAACGGCCGCGTCAATCCGCGGGCGGGTCACGTTGCCCAACACATTAAGGGAATAGCCAAGGGACTGAAGGCGACCGACCATTGCGGCCCCCATCAACCCAAGCCCGATGAATCCGATGTTTGGTTTTGTCATGTTCTCTCTCCATGGTTTTTTTGCAAAGGACTTGTTTTTCAACCCGCCCTGTATTTCGTAAATCGACCCTGCCCGGTCTGGCGGGGGTTGCGGAATGCGCACCGATACGTCCTTTAGGCGCGGCTCAAGGGTTGGCGCGCCGCACAACATCCGGCTGTTGTAATCTTCCAGAGTGTCAAACCCCGTCATGCCACCCGCAACGGGAAACGCATCGGCGGCCATGATTTCATAACACAGCAGTCGGCGGTCGCGGGCCGAAATGTTGCGCGCCGAGCCGTGCAGGATATGCCCGTGATGGATCGAATGGACCCGGCTGGCCCGGTCAGCTCAACTGCATCCGCCGGATCAAGCCCCTGCGCCCCCAGATCGACCGCGCCGACAAATACCCCGTCACAATGGTGATCCAGGATCGCTCGGCGATGGCTGCCCGGGAACACCTTCAACGGGCCATTTTCATGCGCCATGTCGTCGATAATGACGGCCACGGCCAGAACGTCATCATTGGTATGCGGGTAAAAGGCAAAATCCTGATGCCATTCGACAGCCGCGCCATAAGTTGCGGATTTCATGTTCAGTTTGCTGGTGTGCAGCCGCAGGTCAGGGCCAATCAGATCGCGCACGGGGCCCAGAATGTGATCGGATTTCATCAGTGCCCGTATCACATCGCTGATCGTGTGCGGCAGTTTGATCCGCCTCAGTCGCGGCGCATCCGGCGTGTGGCTTTCCTCAAGATCAAGCCGGTCGTTTGATGCAACCAACCCGCGCGCCTCTTCTTCAAAGCGGGCAATATCTGCGCGGATTTCCGTAAGGATGCTTTCGGGAATACGGCCCGGCAAAACCAAATAACCGTTTTCTTCGTAAAACGAGACTTCATGCGCTGTCAGAGTTTCCATTTTCTGCATTTCCCCCTAATCCGGCCGCAAGTTTGCAAGTAGCGGCATGATTTCCACCGGATCGGGTCTGACGCCCGTGTAGGCCTGAAAGCTGTGCAATGCCATGTGGCGGAACATTTCAAACCCGGTCAGGATGGTCAGTCCGGCCCGCGCGCAGGCGATCAGAAAACCCGTGTCGGTCGGCGTATAAACCGCATCGAACGCCCATGCCTGCGACCCGATCAGGTCCGGGTCAAAGGCCGATCCGGGCCTGTAGATCATACCCATCGGTGTCGCGTTGACCAAACCGTCCGCGCCAAGGACCGCCTCGGGCCATTGATCCGGGGCAATCACGCGGGCGCAATCGCCGATCAGATCGGCCAGTTCCCTGGCGCGGTCCTGCGAGATGTCCCTGATCCTGATTTCCCGCGCGCCAAGTGTGGCCAACGCCGGCCCGATGGCGCGCGCCACTCCGCCTGCCCCCGCAAGGGCGACGCATCCGACCGGCACGTCGCCCATGTTTGCCTCCCAGGCCGCCAGAAAGCCGGTGTAATCCGTGTTGAACCCCAGAACAGATGGGCCAAATACCAAGGTGTTCGCCGCCCCCAGCCGCACCAGTTCAGCCGGCATGCCCTGACCTGCATATTGCGCTGCGGCCTGTTTAAAGGGATGAGTGACGCTTACACCGTCCCAGCCATCCTTTCTCAAATCATCCACCACCCCGGACAGGTCAAAACCGGCCCGGTCCGCCGTATCAATCAACTCAAACCGCAACCCGATCCCCGCCGCCCGGCACATTATGCCCAGCGCTGCGGGAAATCGTGTCTGGCCAATGTGATCGCCGATAAGGCCACAGCGCAAGGTTTTCATGTCTCTGCCCCCGCCATTAGCGCCGCCTCGACTTCCAGTGTCGCCGCGAGCGTCTTGCGCGCCTCTCTTGCATCGATCAGCGGCGTCGCCTGCCCGGTCACAACCTGCACAAAATGGTCCAGCTGGGCGACCAGTGGCGCGCCGCCTGCGCTGGCAAACACAGTTGGCCGGGGTGCCTGTGACCAGTCATCCGCCCCGCCCCACAGGG
>DAOUPC010000129.1 GCA_030626365.1 Paracoccaceae bacterium | reverse complement strand
TTTGGCTTGATCCCGTCCGGGGTTACGCCTATTGACCGGCGCATAGGATTGGGGCCTTAGCTCAGCTGGGAGAGCGCCTGCATGGCATGCAGGAGGTCAGGGGTTCGATCCCCCTAGGCTCCACCAAATCCTTTTAGTTCAATATGATAGCGCAACATTAGCGCGGTGTGACACACAGGTGTGACACGTGATGAAGCTACATGCGTTATAACCCCGCCCCTAAACCCGTTTATTCCTGCCATTTATCCAGAATATAGCGGCTGGTCATCAGGTCCAGGTGCGCCCCGCCGCCGTTCTTGAACAGGGTGATGTCATCCCCCCCCTGCCGGGTAAAATCCGACAGGGTGTAATAGTCGGCGATCAGGTCATCCCGGGTCAGCGCGCCCTCGGCCATCGGAATTTTCAGCTCGCCTATGTGGTTGATCGTGGTGTCGAAACTGTCCACGAATATGCGCGCGCGTTTCAGGGCCGTGTTGTCGGCCTCGCGCATGTCAGCGCGATACGCCCCGACAAGGTTGATATGCTGGCCGGGCCGCAGCCAGTCGCCGCGAATTACCGGCTGTGTGGACATGGTGGCGCAGACCACGATATCGGCCTGCCGCACGGCAGCTTCCAGGTCCTTCGCCACCCCGATCCCTGGCAGATCAGCGGCCAGTTGCACGGCCTTTTCATGGGTGCGGTTCCAGATACGTATTCGCGCCTGCGGAAACCCGGCCCCAAAGGCCGCGCACAAAGATTTCCCCACAGTGCCCGCCCCGACAATCAGAATGTCACGGCTGTCAGGGCGCGCCAACCGGCGCGCCGCCAAAAGACTGTCGCCGGCGGTTTTCCATTTGGTGACCAGATGAAAGTCGATCAATGCGCTTAGCGTCCCGTCATGGTCCGAATACAGGCAGACCGCCCCGTTGATTGTCGGCGTGCCATTCTGGGGGTTGCCGGGAAATATCGTCGCCGTCTTGACCGCCATGCCCATTCCGTCAATCCAGGCCGAACGTGACAGCAATGTATCGGGGTCACGGTAAAGAAAGGTATCGCCAATCTTGGCCTTGGGCAGGGTGTGCCCTTTGGCCAGCGCATCGGTCAGATCAAGCCAGTCCAGTAAGGCGTCACCTTCGCCAAAGGGGATGTGGGGTATGTTCATGCGGCCTCGTCCTTGTTTAGCAGGCCGGTTTTCACCAGCCGGTCGGCCCAGCCTTGTGGCCCGTCAAACAGATGCACCTGCCAGCCGCGACTGGCCGCCATGTCGATGTTATCCTGCCGGTCATCGGCGAAAATCAGCGCCTCGGGTGCGACCCCGCAATCACCCTCAAGCATCTCATAGATTTTCGGGTCGGGTTTGATGACCTGCATATGCCCCGAGATATACTGCCGGTCAAAATCGCGCATGAACGGATAATGGGTCGCGGCATAATCAAAGCTCTGGATGCCGAAATTGGTTAACGAAAAGACCGGAACGCCTTTGGCCTGCAAGGCGCGCATCAGGCGGGCAGAATGGGGAATGGCAGGGGCGGCCATTTCGATCCAGCGATCGTGCCACATGCGGATTTCATCGCGCCATGCGGGGTATTGCTCGGCCGTTGCGTAAATGGTTTCGGTGAAATGCCCGCCCATATCAACGATATCGTTCATAGCGTGCAGATCAACCGCCTCGAACATCGCCTTGCGCCGCTCGGGTCCGATGACCCGGTCGTAAAACCGTTCGGGTTGCCATTCGATCAGCACATTGCCGATGTCAAAAACCACCGCTTGAGGCTGCATGTTACATCTCCTTTGTGCGCGCAAAATTGGTTAAGACGTTTGGGCTGGCCGGGCTTTTCCGGCGGCCCTTATTTCGCGTTCCAGCGTGTCCAGAAAACGGGAGCGGTCGGCCTTTGTAAAGGGTTTGCCGCCCCCCCCCGCACCCAGCGGGTTGGCCGCACGCATATCGGCCATCAGATCACGCATCGCCAGTTGCTGGCCGATGTTGCGTTCGCTGAAGACATCACCGTTGTGGCGCAGCACCCTGGCCCCCGTGGCGATGCATTTCGCGGCCAGGGGTATGTCGCCTGTCACCACCACATCCCCCGGCCCGCAACGATCGGCAATCCATTTGTCGGCCACGTCCGCCCCGTCGGCCACAACCACCGTTTCCACCAAAGGGTTTGGCGATGGCCGCAATCCGCCGTTTGACACCACATACATCTTCAGCCGGTGGCGTGTGGCCACCCGTTCGGCCTCGGATTTGACCGGGCAGGCGTCGGCGTCAATGTAAAGCGCGCTCATGCCCAGAGCGCTTCGGCGTGAAAGGTCACGTGTTCTTCGATAAAGCTGGAGATAAAGAAATAGCTGTGATCATAGCCCGGTTGCAGGCGAAAAATGGCCTGCTGGCGGCGTTCGGCAATGGCCCCGGCCAGGGCTTCGGGGCGCAGCAGGTCGATAAACTGATCAGCGGTGCCCGTATCGATCAACATTGGCCCGTCAAACCCGGATTGACGCATCATCAGCGTGGCATCATGGCGCGCCCAGGTGGTTTCGTCCGCCCCCAGATAGGCCGCCAGTTGCTTGCGCCCCCACTCGGTCTCTGTCGGGTTGCAGATCGGTGCCAAAGCCGAGACCGACCGGAACCGCCCCGGCAGGCCCATGGCCAGCGTCAGCGCCCCGTGCCCGCCCATCGAATGGCCGGTGATGGCCTGACGGGAAAGGTCGATGGCAAAATGTTCCCCCAGCAACGCGGGCAGTTCGTCAGCCACGTAATCCCACATCGCGAAATGCGCGGTCCAGGGGGATTGGGTTGCATTCACATAAAACCCGGCCCCCTGACCAAGGTCATAGTCATCATCATCCGCCACATCATCCCCGCGCGGCGAGGTGTCGGGAAAAACCAGGGCGATGCCCTGTTCGGCGGCCCAGGCCTGTGCGCCTGCCTTGTTCATTGCATTTTCATGGGTGCAGGTCAGGCCCGACAGATACCACAGCACCGGCACCGGGCCGTCTCGTGCCTCTTGTGGGAGGAACAGGCCAAAGGTCATGTCGCAATTGCAGGAGGTCGAGGCGTGGGCGTAGACGCCCTGAACGCCACCAAAGCATTTGTTTTCAGAGAGGGTTTTCATGTCGCACCTTTGTATTGGTTCGCTTCTTCGCTAACCGGCGTTGGTGCCCGCGTCCAGCACAGGCGCCTCCGGCGGGAGTATTTTTGACAAGAAGAAGATCACGAAGGGGTCAGAAGGGCGATTATCAGGGGCAGGGTCAGGATGCTGGCCATGGTCGAGAGCAGGATCGCCGCCGAGGCACGCTGTGGGGCGATGCCGTAATGCTGGGCCAGCATGAACACATTGCCAGCCACCGGAAGGGCAGCAGCCGAGATGACGATAATGGCCAGGTTGCGGTCAATCGGGAACAGGACCAGCAGGCCCAGTGCAACAAAGGCCGGATGCAGGAATAGTTTGCAAAAGCTGAGCCAGGCGGCAATTTCCACCCGTTCGGCGGATTTCCCGGCAAGGGATGCACCGATGGCGAACAAGGCACCGGGGGTTGCGGCACCGCCAAGGATGACCAGGAAGCTGTCGACCGGGGCCGGTATTGGCAAGGCCATGGCGGACCAGCCAAGGCCCAGGGAGATTGATACGATCATTGGGTTGCGCAACAGGCCCAGGGTGATGGTTTTGAAAATCCGCAGGCTGACCTGCCCATCGCGCCCGACCGATATCAGGATGACAATCAGGCTGGAAAATACGATCAGATCGGTTGCCAGCATCAGCATTATTGGGCCGATCGCCACCTCTCCGAACAGGATCACGAACATTGGCAAGCCGAGAAAGCCGACATTGCCGATCACGGCGCACTGGGCCTCGATTGCCGCGGTTGGCACGTCGAGTTTGCGGATGAATCCGACAATCGTGGCAATGCCATAGACAACGGCTGTGCCCCACAGATAACCGACAACCAACCGCCCGTTGAATACATCTGCGATGGGTAGGTTGGCCGCAAACCGAAAGATCATTGCCGAAAGGGCAAAGAAGAACACGAACCTGGTCAGGCTGGCCGTGGCCTCTTTTGTGAAAAACCGTGTTGAGCCGGCCCAGAACCCCAGGCCGATCAGTGCAAAGAATGGCAGAGTGCGCAGAAATATTTCGATCATCGTGCTTATCGTTACTCTGCGTCAGGGTCAGGCACAACACCACGGGCCGGGTGATTGCGCGTGGCAGCGGGCAATATACGAACCCGGTATGGAGCGGCCT
Source organism: Paracoccaceae bacterium (assembly GCA_030626365.1). GTDB lineage: Bacteria > Pseudomonadota > Alphaproteobacteria > Rhodobacterales > Rhodobacteraceae > NVQY01. Next base: position 3,494 of record DAOUPC010000129.1, on the reverse strand, counting down.
GACCCTAGCCAGAGCCGATCAGAATACCGGCCGCCAGAACCAGCGCACCACCCAGAACCACCTGAAATGCGGCCCGAAAGAACGGGGTTTCCATATATTTGTTCTGAATCCAGGCAATCGCCCATAGTTCGATGAACACCACGCCAAAGGCCACGGTGGTTGCGGTCCAGAAATCCGGGATCAGGTAAGGCAGCGCATGGCCCAACCCGCCAACCGTCGTCATGATCCCCGATGCCAGACCCCGTTTGAGCGGAGAACCACGCCCCGATATTTCGCCATCATCCGAGGCCGCCTCGGTAAAGCCCATGGAAATGCCGGCCCCGACCGACGCGGCGACGCCGATCAGGAAGGTGGTCCAGGTATCCTGCGTGGCAAAGGCGGTGGCAAAGATCGGGGCCAGGGTTGATACCGACCCGTCCATCAGCCCGGCCAGACCGGGCTGCACCCATGTCAGGATGAACTGGCGGTGGGATATGGCGTCTTCGGTGTCGCGGGTGTCGTCATCCAGAAACTCATCGGACAGGTTGGCGGCCTTGCTTTGGTGTCCGGCCTCGGCGGCGGCCAGATCGCCCAGCAACTTGCGTGTGGCGGCATCCGCGCTGCGGGCGGCGGCGGCCAGATAGAACCGTTCGGCGTCGCGCTCCATTGTTGCGGCCTCGGTGCGGATACGGTCCAGCCCAAGGTTTTCGACCACCCAAACGGGGCGGCGTGCATAAAATCCGGCCACATGTTCGCGCCGGATCAGCGGGATCGTCGGGCCGAAACGCGATGTGTGCAGATCGATCAGCATGACCCGGTGCTGGTCCTCTTCGATGGCCATGGCGTCGAACATTCCGGCACTAGAGGGGAAATCGGCGCGCAGGTTTTCGGCATAGCCCCGATAGATGCGGGCGTCGTCCTCTTCCGAGGAAATGGCCAGTGCGATGATTTCCTGTTCGTTCAGGTCGCGGAATCGTTTGCGTTGTCGAAAGAAATTCATGGTGGCCGTCCATTTTTAGAATCGTTCTAAATATATCGCGCCCACAAGGACGGGCAAGCGTAAACATACGGCGGTTGTCTGATCTGAACCGATCAGTTTATATTCGACGACAAACAGGATCAGCGGAGACGCAATGGGCGACACAGCAACAATTGTACGGACAGGCCGAAAATTTGAACAGGTCGTTGCCGGCGCACGGCAGGTGTTCATGGCGGACGGGTTCGAGGGGGCCAGTGTCGATGACATTGCGCGCGCGGCGGGCGTGTCCAAGGCGACATTATACAGCTATTTCCCGGACAAGCGGCATTTGTTCATGGAGGTTGCCACCACCGAATGCACCCGCATGGCCGATCAGACGCTGGAACTGATCGGCGAGGGCACCCCCCCCCGCAAAGTTCTGCATGTTGCCGCGTCCCAGCTTGTGCGGTTTTTGTTATCCGGTTTTTCACAGCAATGTTTCCGCATCTGTGTGGCGGAACGCGAACGCTTTCCCGAACTGGGGCGGGCGTTTTACGCGGCGGGGCCGGAAATGGGGGCTAAGCGGCTAAGCGACTATTTGCAGGTCGCGGCGGAAAACAACGAACTGGCGATTGATAACGTGGATATGGCGGCAGAACAGTTTCTGGAACTGTGCAAGGTCAAGCTGTGGACACGGGCGGTGTTTGGTATTCAGGATACCTTCACCGAGCAGGAAATTGACGAAGTGGTGCAATACGCGGTGGATATGTTCATGGCGCGCTACGGGCGCGATATGGGCACTGACGGGGCGCTTTTGCCCCGTTAGTCTATTCGCCGCACAAGTATCTGGTTGCTGTCGCCGCGCCGGGTTTCCAGCACCTTCAGCGATGCCACCAGATCAGAGAGCTTGCGTTTGCCATAGCTGCGGGTGTCAAAATCAGGATTGGCGGCCGTGATGAACTGACCCAGCGGGCCAAGCGCGTACCAGTCGTCCTCTTGGTCGATGGCGTCCATCGCCTTGAGGATCAGATCACGCGCCTGCAGCAGCGACTTTTTGGCGGGCGGTTTGGTGTTTTGGGTTTCCGTCGGGTTGGCCCCGCTGTCCAGGTTCTCAAGAAAGATGAACCGCTTGCAGGCTTTGCGGAATGCCTCGGGTGTTTTCATCTGACCCATGCCATAGACATCCAGACCCTGTTCGCGGACACGGCTTGCCAGACGTGTGAAATCGCTGTCTGACGAGACCAGAACAAACCCGTCAAACCGGCCCGAATGCAGCAGGTCCATCGCGTCGATTACCAGGGCAATATCGCTGGCGTTCTTGCCTACCGTATTGGCCGGTTGATGGTGCGGCACCAGACCGAATTCGGCCTGAACCTTGTTCCAGCCGGCCATTTGCTGGCTGGAGAAATCGCCATAACAGCGGCGCACCGAGGCCTCGCCCAGTGTGGCAATCTCGTCAAAGATCGCTTGTGTGTATTTGGGCGAGGTGTTGTCGGCGTCGATCAACACGGCCAGAAGGGGGGCGTCGTGGGACATTCAGTACACCACCACACTGCGGATGCTTTCGCCCGCGTGCATAAGGTCGAACCCTTTGTTGATCTCGTCCAGGCTCAGGGTGTGGGTGATCATCGGGTCGATCTCGATCTTGCCTTCCATGTACCAGTCAACAATCTTGGGCACATCCGTGCGCCCGCGCGCGCCGCCAAAGGCGGTGCCACGCCAACTGCGCCCGGTGACCAGTTGAAAGGGTCTTGTGCTGATCTCGGCCCCGGCCGAAGCCACGCCGATAATGATCGATTCGCCCCAGCCCTTGTGCGCCGATTCCAGCGCGTCGCGCATCACATTGACGTTGCCGGTGGCGTCAAACGTGTAATCCGCGCCGCCCTTGGTCAGGTTGACAAGGTAAGGCACCAGATCGCCTTCGACCTCTTTTGGATTGACGAAATCGGTCATGCCGAACCGGGTCGCCATGGCAACCTTGTCGGGGTTGATGTCAACGCCGACGATCTGGTCGGCCCCGGCAAGGCGCAGGCCCTGAATGACGTTCAGCCCGATACCGCCCAGACCGAACACGATGGCCCGGCTGCCGATTTCGACCTTGGCGGTGTTGATCACCGCGCCAATGCCGGTGGTGACGCCGCAACCGATGTAACACACCTTGTCAAACGGCGCGTCGGGGCGGATTTTGGCCAGCGCGATTTCCGGCATCACGGTGTGATTGGCGAATGTCGAACAGCCCATGTAATGCAGGATCGGGTCGCCATCGAGCGTTGTAAAACGCGATGTCCCGTCCGGCATCAGGCCCTGCCCCTGGGTTTCGCGGATCGACTGGCAAAGGTTGGTTTTCGGGTTCAGGCAGTATTCGCATTCCCGGCATTCGGGCGTGTACAGCGGGATAACATGGTCGCCGGGTTTCAGGCTGGTCACACCGGGGCCGATTTCAAGCACCACACCGGCACCTTCGTGGCCAAGGATGGCGGGGAACAGGCCTTCGGGGTCGGCCCCCGACAAGGTGAACTGATCCGTATGGCAGATGCCGGTCGCCTTGATTTCTAAC
>DAOUPC010000036.1 GCA_030626365.1 Paracoccaceae bacterium | reverse complement strand
TCGCTCAGCGATACCACCGCCCCGGCCCGGCGCAGACAGGCGCGTTCAGCCCAGACAATTGCCCGGTGCGTCCATGACCCGCGCCGCAAACGGCCCGCCGTGATCAGTTCTTCGGGCCAAAGTGCGCGCATGTCGAAAATAAAGGGCACCCCGGTCAGCCGGCCCACAATCATCGCAACCGTGGCCGGTATGTATGAACGCGCATGGATCAGTTGCGCATTTCCCTGTCTTACCTCGCGCAGGCAAAGCCACAGAAAAACCAGCATGCTCCAGGCCGGGGCCAGACCCCTGGGGCGATGGTGAAACCGCTGTGGCAACCAGCGGATACCATGCGCCGCGCACTCCGCCCTGACTCGCGCCATCGCGGCCGTATCGGCGGCATCTTCGGGTTTTTCGAAACTGATAAGGGTGATGCGATAATCCTGTGACAAGCCCCGCAAATAGGCCATCACCTGACTTTGACCCAGCGGTTCCAGCATACCGTTTCGGGTTATGTAAAGGGTGGGGGTCATTTGCCGGGGCCCCTAAGTGCGACTTGCCTCCCCGGTACCCCTGCAATAACTGCTTTGGCCTCTACATCCTGGGTCACGACCGCCCCTGCCGCGATTACCGCGCCATCGCCGATGTTTACCCCATCAAGTATGATTGCCCCTCCGCCGATCCAGACATCTGAACCAATCCGAACACCCAGGCATGTCTCGCCCTGGGCGCGGATCGGGTTGGAGGCGTCCGAAAAACGATGGTTTGCCGAATATATACAAACGTGGCTCGCGATAAGGGAATTATCGCCGATATGGACCCCGCCATTGCCCTGAATCATGCAGTAAGGGTTAATGGTGCAGTTTTGACCAATCCGAATAACCCCGCCGTAAGTTTGCAAAATAGCCCCCTCACGGATGATGCTGTCGGTGCCGATTTCGATCGTCCCCGCCGGTTGCAGATAAGGCGGCATGCCTGCGCAGATCAGCCGCGCACCTGACATGATCAGAACATTTTCGCCAAGATGGATGCTCTTGGGGAAGGTCAGAAAGGAATCCTCACTGATAAAGCCCCGGACTGGCACGTCTTTGCCGGACCGAAGGTGTTCCTTCTGGCCACCAAGATACCACGCAAGACGCAAGCCCAAGGCATAGACCTTTTTCAGGCCCCTCCTGATCCAATTCATTTGCACCCTTATCCGCCAGACAGTTTTCTACGTAACAATGACTTTAGCCGGGTATGGAAATCAAAGCCAAAAAAGCTGAGCGCGTATTCGACACGCAGCCTGAAATTTTTCGCGACCACTGGCGCGCCTGTCATTTTCAGGGCGAACCGCATCTTTGTAACAAGGCACAGGGGTCTGGTTTCAGGAAGAAACAGGCCAGCCGCAGAATTTGAAACTGCCAAAAGCCGTTTTTCAATCTGAATGCGCAACCCCGGGGGAATGTCGCCCTGCCAATGGTTCAGATCGGTCTGCATGTTGCGAAAAGCGACCATCTTGCTTTGGATGAACCGGTTCCATCTTGCCGGTTCGCTTATTTGGTAACCCGAGCCATTGTTTTCGTCATGAAGCCGCTGACGTACTAAAACCTTGTCGCAAGCAACAAAGCGACCGATCAGGGCGGCGCGGATGAAAAGCGGTGCATCTTCAATAATGCTGCCCCCGACAAGCGGGGCAAACTTTTCAAACACATCCCGCGTATAGGCGCATGTGGGCGCGGCAGCAGGCAACCATTCAGCGTGCGCATATCCTTTTAACACATAACCGTCTTGTGCATGTGGTTTGGGGGGGACGCGACGCAGCACAACGTTGCCGGTATCGCGAAAAACCTCGCGCCCTGAATGCACCACACCAGAGGGGCGGCCCGCCTTGTCCCATGCGGTCACAAGCGCCCCGGCACGGTTTGAAAGCGAAATATCATCCCCCGCCGCAACCATGAAAAGCACGCCCTTTGATGCCGCGAACGCAGACTGAACATGCTGCGCCGTGCCAAGATTAAAGGCATTTCTGCGCACGATCACACGGTGCGGCCCGACATACCCCGCCGCCATTTCCTGCATGATCGCAAATGTGCGGTCACTGGAACAATCGTCCGACAGGATGATCTCCAACGGTTCATAGGTCTGGGAAAATGCGCCTTCGACAGCCTCGCGAATGAACTGTTCCTGATTATAGGCAAACAGCGCAAAAGTAACGAACGGGCGTTCCTGTGCCGGCCCGTCTGGTGGTGTTTCTTCGCTGCCGGGCGCGCTCATACTTTGATCCCTATCCGCTCCATGACCTTTGCACTTAGCCGGGCCAGTCGCCCAATTCGCCCGCCAAGGTCGGCCATCTGCCCAAGGCGCGCAACCGCGTATAGTGCAAAGAGGGCCGCAAGCGGGATGCCAGCCACCGCCGCCATAACGGGTGACAAACGGGCCAGCAAGTCCACCGAAATTGCCGCGACAATCAGCGCGCCCGCCTGACGCAGGACTGGGGCACCCCAACTGAACCCGATACGGCGGCGGGCCAGTGACCAGACAAGAGGCAGATAAACCATGTAAAGGGCAAGAAAGGCCATGCCCGTCGCTGCCACGCCAAACAATGGCAGGCCCAGCGCGACACACAGAACGAACGTCGCGATCCCGATGCTTTCGGTCACAACAAATGTTCGCCCCGCCCCCATAGCAAGCAGGACAAAGCCCAAAGGCCAGCTCATTACCTTCAGGATATCCCCCAAAAGCTGCCAGCGCAGAATATCCACCGCCGGGGCAAACGCGTTTGAATACAACAGTTGGATCACCCAGGGGGCCGCGGCCAGCATGGCCAGCAATACCGGTCCACAAAGCAAAAGCGCCACCTCGGTCTGTTCATTCACCATGCGGCAGGCCGCCTTGTGGTCACGGATCACTGCCGTCAGGCGCGGATAGTAATCCTTGGCCATCGCCCCAAGAACAAAGCCAAGATAGGTCATCCCGATTGCCCAGGCCGCCTGAAATTGACCCAAGGCATCGATGCCCAGTTCGCGCTGGACAAGTATGCGCACCAGAAGATGCCCGAATGTAGTGACCAGCGCACTAAGGGTAAAGGCAAGGCCCAGCGCGGCCATTACCCGCCATTGCGCAGCAAGGGCTGCAAAAGGCACCAACCGCCGCGCCGAACCCAACCGCGCAACATAATAGTGCCCCAAAAGGAATGTCATCACCGGGGCCACCAGCACCATCGCCAAAAGCCCCCGTTCCCCCCAGATTGACAGGGCGGCCACACCAAGTGCCGCACCCAGAATACCGGACCCGACCTGAACCCGTGCAAGATTGCCAATCTGGCGCAACCCGGTCAGCAACGCCCCCTGCGACCCTGCCGCCACAGTCAATGCAACACCCAGCGCGAGCCACGCAATATCGCCAGACCGCAACGGATCACCCAAAATTACCCCTGCGATCCAGTCACGGGCCAGCCAGAAACCAAATGCCCCCAGACCGGCCAGAACCAATGTTCCCCAAAACAGGGCACGCCGGACAATGGCCAGACGGGCGTCATCCTTGTCTGCATTCGCTTCGGCAATCTGGCGGGTGCCCACGGTGCCAAGCCCCAGTGACGAAACAGTGGCCGCCGTTTGCATCAGGTTCTGGTAAAGCCCGATCAACCCCACACCTGCCGGCCCCAAAAGCACGGCGGCAACCTTCATTTTCACAAGGCTTGAGAGGATATTTATAACAGATGCCGCCCCCATGATGGACGAAGACCGAAGGATCGTCCGGTATGACGACCCTTCGCTCATGCGGAACCGGCCATGATGACCCGACCCATATCCGACCCTGTCAAATGCGGCCCGATTGGCAGGCTTAGCACCTCATCGGCCAGTTTTTGCGCGATGGGAAAATCCTGTGGGTCAAAGTTCAGGTGGGCATAGGCGGTCTGCATATGTGGTGGAATCGGATAGTGGATCAGTGTGCCGATCCCTGCCGTCGTCATTTGTGCCTGCAACGCATCACGCCGGGTGCTGCGTACAACGAAAAGGTGCCACACGGGGTCGGCCCATTCGGGCACATGCGGCAGGGTCAGGTCCTGACCGGCCAAACCGGCCTTGTACGCCTGCGCCATGTTGCGCCGCCGCGCGGTCCAGGTATCAAGATGGGCCAGCTTTACCCTTAGAACCGCCGCCTGAATCGGGTCAAGGCGGCTGTTCACCCCTTGTATTTCATTCACGTATTTCTTGTGGCTTCCATAGTTGCGCAACATCCGCACCTTGTCGGCCAGATCCGCGCGATTGGTGGTGATCGCCCCGCCATCGCCCATCGCCCCAAGGTTTTTACCGGGATAAAAGCTCCAACAGACAATATCGCCATGTGCCCCGATGCGCCGCCCCTTGTAGGCTGCGCCATGGGCCTGTGCCGCATCCTCGACCACAGCAAGGTCATGCGCGCGGGCCAGCGCCAGGATCGGGTCAAGATCTGCGGGCTGACCATAAAGATGCACCACCAACAACACCCTGGTTCTTGGCGTGATCGCCGCACCAATCCGGGCCGGGTCGATGTTGTGGGTATCGGGGTCGGGTTCGACAGGAACCGGCGTGGCCCCGACGGCTGACACGGCAAGCCAGGTTGCGATATAGGTGTTTGAGGGCACGATCACCTCGTCCCCGGCCCCAACCCCCAGCGCGCGCAACGCCAGCGTCAGCGCATCAAGGCCATTGGCCACCCCCACGGCATGATCTGCCCCGCAATAGGTCGCCCATTCGGCCTCGAATGCGTCCACCTCTGGCCCAAGAATGTACCACCCACTGTCCAGCACGCGCGCAATGGCCGTGTCGATCTCGGGCTTTAGTTCCCGATAGGCAGCACCCGGATCAAGAAAGGCAATGCGCACTAACTGATGCCCCGTACCAGATTGGTGAATTTGCCATGATCGCGAATATAATCCGCCTCGTCATAGGGTTTTGATGCAAGGACCATACAGACCGCGCCCTGACTGAAACTGTCCATCTCGCGCCAGATCATACGGTTTATGTAAAGCCCCTTGCGGGGGTCGCGCAGCCAGTATTCCGATTGCTGATGCCCATCGTCGATCTTCAACCGGAAACTGCCCGAAAGGGCGAACACGACCTGTTCAAGCTCTAGGTGGGCATGCCCCCCCCGTTCGGCATCAACCGGAACGTTGTAAAGGTAATAGACCCGCTGAATTGCAAACGGCACGTGCCGCCCGCCTTCCACAAAGGTCAGATCACCGCGTGGGTCCGACACCACCGGAAGGTCGATCAGGCGGACATGGCCCTGATCGTTCGTTTCAAGTTCACTCATGGGCATTCCGTGGCATTCCGTGTTTTGATTGTGGTCAGATGGGCAGAAAGGTTTTCCTGAAAACGATCCCGCGTGTATTCGAAAAATACGTCTTCTTTGCCAGTTGAAGTTCTTGTCGCCCCGAAACGCTCGTGAAAGGTGATCACGCGCTTATTTTTTCGGCGCACATCAAATACCGCCTTGTTCAGGTTCAGTGTTTCAAAGGCTGCCTTGTAAACAAGATGGGCGCTCTCCAAAGCCGCTTTTGCGGGCTTGTTGTGATCCAGTATCCAGCTGCCCCAGGTAAATGTGCCCCCCCTGAAATCATAAAGGCGCACCACCCCGCATGGCAGGCCATCATGCAGGCGCTCGATCACGTAATAATACTCGACCCCGACAGCTTCTCTTGCTTTGTACTGGGTGATCCAGGTTTGCTGATCTTCCACCGTTCCCGTCACCGCCGAAAGGTGGCCATTATAACGGGGGTTTGTGCGCAGGGCGTGGATATAGGCAGCGTCCGCAGGCCCGACAAGGCGCAAAGCCAGGCGTGTCCCCTTAATCCTTTTCATTTCCGGGTGTTTCATGGCTGCCGATCAATTCCGGAAAACAGGTGTCCCGGATCATAGAACACATGACGGCCTTTGCCAAACCCCGCGACGGGGGCGCGGCCCCTGGAAGGGTCAGTGATGCCCCGGAAATGAATGCGCAAATGCCCCGGAAATGAATGCGGCGAACTTTAGCGCCGTTTGCGGGCCACCTTGCGCTTGATCTTGTCTGTCTTGCGTTTGCCTTTGGCCGCCTTGCGTCGTGGGCTGCGTCCCGCCGGGCCGGTGCTGCGTGGCAGGGCCTTGCCGTCAAGCGACAGCAGTTCCAGTTCCAGCCCGCCGGTGACCGGCGTGGCGCGTGCCAGCCGCACGGTGACACGTTGGCCGATGCGGATGGTCAACCCGGTGTCGGCCCCCGTCAGCGTATTTGTGTCGCCGTCAAAATGGAAATATTCGCGCCCCAGCGTGCGGATTGGCACCAGCCCGTCCGCCCCGGTTTCATTCATCTTTACAAAGACCCCGAACCGGGCAATTCCACTGATCCGGCCCGTGAATTCATTGCCCACCCGTTCGCTTAGGTAGGCGGCAAGATAGCGGTCTGTGGTGTCGCGTTCGGCCACCATCGAGCGGCGCTCGGTTTCGGAAATGTGCTTGGCTGTTTCCTCCAGGCGGTCCGCCTCTTCGGGGCCAAGCCCGTCCTTGCCCCAGCCATGCGCAGAGATCAGCGCCCGGTGTACGATCAGGTCACTATAGCGGCGGATAGGCGAGGTGAAATGCGCGTATTGCGCCAGCGCCAGACCAAAATGGCCGTAATTTTCGGGGCTGTAATAGGCTTGGGTCATCGAACGCAGGGTCGCCATGTTGATCAGTTCGGCATTGTCGGTTCCGGCGGCACCCCTCAGCAGGCCGTTCAGGTGGCGTGTCTGCAATACCTGCCCCTTGGCCAGCGTCAGCCCGGCGGCCTTGGCCGTTTCACGCAGATTGTTCAGCTTTTCGGGTGACGGTTCTTCGTGGACCCTGAACAACAGCGCCGTGCGTTTGGCAATCAGGGTCTGGGCGGCGGCAACATTGGCCAGCACCATGAATTCCTCGATCAGGCGGTGCGCATCCATCCGGTCGCGGAAATTGACCGCGGCTACGGTGCCATCATCGGCCAGTTCGATCCGTCGTTCCGGCAGGTCAAGATCCAGAGGCTGGCGCGCCTCGCGGGCTTTGACCAATGCGCCATAAGCGGCGTAAAGCGGCCTTAGGACCGGGTCCAGTAATGGTTCTGTCCGGGCATTCGGGGACCCGTCAATTGCCGCCTGTACCTCGGCGTAATGCAGCGACGCACCAGACCGCATCACCCCCCGCACAAAGCGATGGCCAATCTTTTCCCCTTCGGCGTCCAGTTGCATCCGCACGGCGATACAGGGGCGTTCCACCCCTTCGTGCAGCGAACACAGATCGCCCGAAAGGCGGTCGGGCAACATCGGCACGACACGGTCGGGGAAATAGGTGGAATTGCCCCGTTTGCGGGCCTCGCTGTCCAGCGCGGAACCGGGGCGCACATAGGCGGCCACATCGGCAATCGCCACCCAGACCACATGGCCACCGGGGTTGTTTGGGTCGTCATCACAATGGGCATAACAGGCATCATCATGGTCCCGCGCATCCGCCGGGTCGATGGTGATCAGCGCCAGATCGCGCAGGTCTTCGCGTTTGCCCAGGGTAACGGGCTTGCTGGCGTCGGCCTCGGCGATAGCCCTGTCGGGGAATGCATCGGGAATGCCATGCTGGTGAATGGCAATCAGCGACACGGCCTTTGGCGCGCTGGGATTACCCAACCGCTGCACGATCCGTGCCCGTGGCAGGCCCATGCGGCTTTTGGGTCCGGCCTGTTCTGCCTCGACCAGTTCGCCGTCTTTGGCATCGTTCTGGGCCCCTTCGGGCACCTGCCATTCGGTGCTGGCGGATTTATCGATCGCCAGGATACGCCCGCCTTGCGACGAGGTGCGGAACACACCCAGGATCCGGCGCGGATTGGTGCCGATACGGCGGATCAGCCGTGCCTCGTAGGTATGGTCGTCTTTTTGCACCAACGTCGTGCGTGCCAGAATACGGTCGCCTTCCCCCAGTGCCGGATCAGAGGCGCGCGTGATGACCAGAATAACCGGTTCATCCCCGTCGCCCTGCCATTCCATCGGGCGGGCAAACAGGTCGCCGTCCTTGTCGGGGGCCATGATCTGCAAAACGGCCACGGGTGGCAGGCGGTCCGGGTCACGATAGGTTTTCTCGCGCTTTTCCAGATGCCCTTCGGCCTCCAGTTCTTTCAGGATGCGTTTCAGGTCAATCCGGTCCGCGCCCTTGATGCCAAAGGCGCGCCCGATATCACGTTTCGAGGTCTGGGTCGGGTTGGCCGATACCCAGTCGAGTATGTCTGTTTTTGAAGGAATGCGCGTCATGCCGCCCGCCTAGCACGCCATGCCCGCGCCGTCATGGCAAAAGCGACGCAGTGTGCAGGTCTGTGCGCAGGTCTGCGCCCCGGTCAACATCGGCCAGCCGGTCCACCAGCGTCACCCGTGAACCTTCAAGCCGGGCCATGCTGTCGCCTAGCGTATGTGGCCCGGACCAGCGCACCCCGTCAAACGCCGCCTGCGGGATTACCCGGCCATGACGCGCGCCGATCAGCCAGAAACCACCATCCTTTGCTGGGCCGAATACCACGTCACCGCCCCCCAGCGCCGCAAAGGCGCGGGCCACATGGGCGTGTGACATATCGGGAATATCCGCGCCCACCAGACAGACCCGGCCCAGCGGAATCCGGTGTATGGCCCGTGTCATACGCCGCCCCAGATCGCCACGCCCCTGTGGTATTCGCGCCAGATCATGCGGCCAGAACCGGCTGGTCATTCCCTGAACATCCGGCGTGACCGCCAGCACGATTTGCCAGCGCGGGTCGCGCAACCGGCGGATCAGTCGCGCGCTTTGATGGCGAAACCACCAGGTGGCGTCGATCACGCCGATATCACGCCCCAGCCTTGTCTTGACCCGTCCGGGGCGGGGCTCTTTCAGCATCACGATCAGGGTTTGGTGCCTCAAACGGGGCGCTCCATATCACGATGCGCAATCCCGGCGTCCTGATATTCAGCCCCGACCACCACAAACCCCAGCCTTTCGTAAAAACCCAATGCCTGTATCTGTGCGCCCAGCCGGGCGGTTTTAACGCCCGGTTCCAGGCGCAACCGGTCCAGCGCCGCCTGAATCAATGCAACCCCAAGGCCGGTTCCGCGATGGGATGCCAACACGCACACGCGGCCAATCTTGCCTGTTGATCCGTTTGTTATTATCCGTGCCGTTCCGACGGCGGTATCGCCATCCCGGGCCAGCAGGTGGACGGCCTGCGCGTCATATTCATCCTGTTCCTCGGCCTCTGGCACGCCCTGTTCTTCGATGAACACCTTGCGCCGCAAAAGCAGGCAGGTTTGCAGATCATCGGTTTGCGCAACAAAAACCGTCACCCGAAATAATCCTTCAGGATACGCGCATATATCTGTTTGAGCTGGTCAATCTGTTCAACCCGCACCCGTTCATCGACCTGATGCATGGTCCGCCCCACCAGCCCGAATTCGACCACCGGACAGTGGTTTTTGACAAACCGCGCATCCGATGTCCCGCCCGAGGTGGACAGAACCGGCATCACCCCGGTTTCGGCCTTGACCGCGCCCGCCACCAGATCACTTAGCGGGCCGGGCGGGGTCAGAAAGCTTTCGCCGGAAATCTTGACGCGCATGTCAATCGCAACGCCGAATTCCCCGGCCACCTTGTCGGCCTCGTTCCTTAGCCAGTCACTCAGGCTGGCGCCGGTGTGGGTGTTGTTGAACCGGATGTTGACCGTCCCTTTGCAGCGCGCCGGGATGACGTTTGTTGCCGGGTTTCCTGTGTCGATGGTGACCACTGCCAGCGTCGAGGCGTCAAAATGGTCGGTGCCCTGATCCAGTTCATGGCTGGCCAGCCGGTCCATCAGCCGCGCCATGGCGGGCAGGGGGTTACGGGCACGGTGCGGATAGGCCGAATGGCCCTGCTGCCCGGTCACGCTGAACCAGGCGGTCATCGATCCGCGCCGCCCGACCTTGATCATTTCGCCCATCTTGTCGGGGCAGGTTGGTTCGCCCACAAGGCAGACTGACATTGCTTCCCCTGTTTGTTCCATGTGGTCCAGCAACGCGGTGGTGCCGTCCAGCGCATCACCTTCTTCGTCGCCGGTGATGGTCAATATGATGGCCCCGTCCGGTGGGGTGTCGCGCACATGATCAATGGCTGCGGCGGCAAAGGCCGCGACGCCCGATTTCATGTCTGTGGCCCCCCGCCCGTACATGAACCCGTCTTTTATTTCGGCCCCGAAGGGGGGCATGGTCCAGGCGGCCTCGTCGCCCAGTGGCACCACATCCGTGTGCCCGTTAAAGCCAAAGGTGCGGGCGTGCCCCTTTGGGCCCCAGCGGGCAAACAGGTTGCTGATGCCACCACGATCCGCGCGGGTACATTCAAACCCTGCGGCCCCCAGAATACCCGCCAGCAATGTCAGGGCACCGCCTTCTTCGGGGGTGACCGATGGGCAGCGGATCAGGTCGGCGGTCAGTTGGGTGGCATCGATGGGGGACATGGGTAAGGTTCCGGTACTGGGTCACAGGTCAGCGCCTGCCTGCCACCACATTTGTGACGAAAAGGTCGCGATGCCAACCCCTTTGGCGGCGAATGTCCTTAACAGGCGTCCCGGCGGCGTGCTAGGAATGGGCCAATAATATGACCCGAGGCAGGGCATTCAGCAGCAAGGCCGGCAAACCGGCCATTCAGGATTTATCGCGACGCCCCGTGCCGAGCGTATCCGGTGCATGACAGGGCAATACCCCTGCGCAGGATGATTTGCCTTTGGCACGACGATGGGTTGGGGCAAGAATGGTTACAGTATCCGGGCTTTTGATAGGTGAGGGCGTGAATGCCCTGCGCCAGAAGCGGTCTGAACCGTGACCTGGATCGCCATTTCCGACCATGACAGTTTTCAGTGTTCGCCCGGCGGGTTGGGTGCGAACCCGGCAGGCGAGGGTCCGGGGGACAGTTCTGACGACACCCTTATGACCGTTGGATCGCTGGTTATCGAAACCCGGCTGCCGGTTTCGCGGCGCCCGCGCCATCTGGTTTATTACTCGTCTGGCGGGGCATGGCCCTTGCACCTGTCGCTTCAGTCCGTTCCGGGGGGTGGTCTGATACTGATACTGGATCAGGGCGGAGAGGTTCTGCACCGCACCATCAACCATTCCGATGTGGGCCGGACGGATGTGTTGCGGATCACCTATTCCTGGGATGCGCGGCGGCGCTGGGGCCAACTGGCGCTGGAACGTGCCGATCTGGATCAGGCGCTGCTGGTGCCGGTGATGGCACCGCGTCCCTTGCGGGTTTGCGATGCGCTGGCGCTGGTGCGCCCCGGTGCCGACCGGTATGTCGCCCCGGATGTTCTTTATATGGCCCTGTCGGATCGTATCGAACCGGTTGGACCCATGCCATCATTGATGCCCGATACCCCCATTGCGACGCCAACCGGCTATCGGGCAATCAGCGATTTACGCCGTGGCGATACGGTGCTTACGCCAAATGGCGAAACTGTTCCGGTGCTGCATGTGCTGTCGCGTCAGGTTCCGGCCAGGGGCAGTTTCCGACCGGTGCGGATGCGGGCACCCTATTTCGGGTTGCAGCAGGATATCACCATTGCCCCGTCGCAGCGGCTGGTCCTGTCCGGGTCCGAGGTGGAATACCTGTTTGGCCAGGAATCGGTTCTTGTCCCGGCCCGTCATCTTATCGGTTCGCGTGGGGCCGTGCCGGCGCAGGCTGGCACGGTTGTCACCTACTGGCAGCTTTTGTTGCCCCGCCACGAGGCGCTGATCGCCGCCGGCACAGTTACCGAAAGCCTGTTCATCGGCAGGTTGCGACGCAAGAAAACAGAGCTGGGGGCCAGTGTTCTGGCCGGGCTGGATCGCACCGGATTGCCCGAACATGGCCGGTCCATCCATCCGGTCCTGCAAGCGTTCGAGGCCGTTATACTGGCCGAAAAGCGGGCCGCCTAGGGCCTGACCCCTCAGGAATACCGGACTTGCCCTGCGCCAAAATTATGCGTATGGGATTCAAAACTGTTTGCCGGACCCATGTACAGATTCACTCTTGTTCTCAGCCTGATTATATCACTTTGGGCGCAGGTGTCTGCGGCCCAGGTTTTGACTGTGTCCACTGTCACCCGCCCGCCGTTTTCGATGACCGAAGGCGGGCAAGACACCGGATTTTCCATTGAATTGCTTCAGGCGCTTGGCGATGCGCTGGGCTGGGAATACCGGATAAACCGGGTTGATCAGTTCGCGGATATGTTGGAATCCGTCACCGATGGCAGCGCGGATATGGCCATTGCCAATATCTCGATCACCTCGGCACGCGAAACCATCATGGATTTCAGCCAGCCGATTTTTGAATCCGGCCTTCAGATCATGGTGTCGGCCGATAAACTGCGGCCACCGTCATTCTGGCGGGCCTTGTTGTCGCCGGATTTGTTTCTGGCCATTGCCGTCGCCTTTGTCCTGCTGATTGGCGGCGGTATGCTGATGTGGGTGTTCGAACGCCGCGCCCAGCCCTATTTTGACCGCCCGGCCAAGGATGCCTGGTTCCCTTCGTTCTGGTGGGCGCTGAACCTTGTGGTCAATGGCGGGTTCGAAGAACGGGTGCCGCAAACCCTGTTTGGTCGCCTGTTTGGTGTGCTGCTGGTCGTGTCCTCGTTGTTTGTCGTGTCGGTGTTCGTGGCCAGGATCACCTCTGTCATGACGGTCGAGGCGATCACCGGGTCGGTCAATTCCGTGAATGACCTTTATGGTCAGCGGGTTGGCACCATCGACGGATCAACCGCTGCCGGGTTCCTGAACCGGCGCGAGATCGACTTTCGTGGTTACGAAGGGCTGGACCCGCTTTTGGCCGACTTTGAGGCCGGCACAATCGAGGCTGTCGTGTTTGATGCCCCGATCCTTGCCTATTATGCAAACCACAGTGGTCTTGATACGGCGAGCATGGCCGGTTCGGTGTTTTTGCGCGAAAACTATGGCATGATATTTCCCACCGGCAGCGTTCTGGTGGAAGAGGTCAATCAGGCCCTGCTGGCCCTGCGCGAAGACGGCACCTATGACACCATTTACCGCAGATGGTTTGGCGCGAAACACTAGGGCCAGGACGTGGGGTGTTCAACGCGCCCTTTATTCTTCCTCGTCCTCGTCGCCGAAAAACGGCGTCACATGCGCCACGATAACGGCGTTTTCCTCTAACGCGCGCTGCATCAGGGCGCGTTCGTCTTCGTCGATCTCGTGGCCTTCGGCCTCGCGTTCCGCCAGGGTGCCATATCCGGTCACATCAAGCGGCGCGGTGTCGGCCTGTTTCAAGATCGCCACGGTTTCGCGCACGGCCTCGGCTTCGTCCACGCCACTGGCAAAACACATCAGCGCCGCGCCGGTCGCCCCTTTGGGCAATCCGTCGCCTTCCTTGCGTCCGATCTGGACGAT
>DAOUPC010000198.1 GCA_030626365.1 Paracoccaceae bacterium | reverse complement strand
GCAGGGCATTGCCAGCTTTGGTTGAAACACAGTTCACAGGCGAGGTTACCTGGCTGGGCCATGTGCCGGCAGGGGGGTCGTTGCGCGCGGGGCCTGTGCCCCGGTTGGAACTTGGCTTTGACGGGCTGGCGGGTGGGCGCCATCAGGGTGGTACGCGGCCCTCTTGTATGCGGGTGCGAAACCTGTACCCGACCGGCACGACGATCAGGAATGTGCGTCAACTGACGGTTCTGGCCGCCGAAGAGTTAGAGGCGATTGCCCTGAAAATGGGTATCGACCAGTTGGACCCGGCCCTGTTGGGCGCGTCGGTTGTGCTGCGGGGTATTCCTGATTTCACCCATGTTCCGCCGTCCGCGCGGCTTCGGGCACCATCTGGCACCACCCTGGTCATAGACATGGAGAACCGCCCCTGCATCCTTCCTGGTCGCGAGATAGAGACCGAACTTCCCGGTCATGGTGCATCGTTCAAACCCGCCGCGCAGAAGTTGCGCGGGGTGACGGCCTGGGTCGAGCGGCCCGGCACACTGGCCTTGGGGGATCGCCTGACGTTGTTCGTGCCGGATCAGCGGGAGTGGAGGCCGTGACACGATACCGACCGTTGCGTTTGCCCCCCGAACCCGTCATCGAAACCCCCATGTTGGTTTCGCCGCTTCACAGGCTGAAAATGTCGGAATTCGCCCCCCTTTGGGCGTGGCTTGCCACTATGGGTGGTGGTGGGCTGGCACGGCTAAGCCGAACGCCGGAAATTTAGTGCAGGATTGACCAATGAATTATAAAACCGACATAGAAATTGCCCGCGCGGCGAACAAGAAACCGATACAAGAGATCGGTGCCAAGCTGGGAATTCCCACTGATCATTTGCTGCCCTATGGCCATGACAAGGCAAAGGTCAGCCAGGATTTCATCGACTCGGTCATGGACCGCAAGGATGGCAAGCTGATCCTGGTCACGGCAATCACCCCCACCCCTGCGGGCGAAGGCAAGACCACCACCACCGTTGGTCTTGGCGACGGGCTGAACAAGATCGGCAAGAATGCGGCGGTTTGCATCCGCGAGGCATCCCTGGGCCCGTGTTTCGGCATGAAGGGCGGCGCGGCGGGGGGCGGCATGGCCCAGATCGTGCCGATGGAGGAAATGAACCTGCATTTCACTGGTGATTTCCACGCAATCACCAGTGCCCATAACCTGCTGACGGCAATGATCGACAATCATATCTATTGGGGCAACGAACTTGAGATCGACGAACGCCGCATAACCTGGCGCCGGGTCATGGATATGAACGACCGTGCCCTGCGCGATACGGTCATCTCACTTGGGGGTGTGGCCAACGGGTTTGCCCGCCAGACCGGGTTCGACATTACCGTCGCATCCGAGGTGATGGCGATCCTGTGCCTGGCCAACAATCTGGTTGATCTGCAAAAGCGGCTGGGCGATATCATCGTGGCCTATACCCGCACGCGCAAGGCGATCTATGCCCGTGACATCGGGGCCGACGGGGCAATGACCGTTCTGCTGAAGGACGCGATGCAGCCAAATCTGGTGCAAACACTGGAAAACAACCCGGCCTTTGTGCATGGCGGTCCGTTTGCCAACATCGCGCATGGCTGTAATTCGGTCACCTCGACCAAGCTTGCGCTGAAGCTGACCGATTATGTGGTGACCGAGGCCGGATTCGGGGCCGATCTGGGTGCCGAGAAATTTATGAACATCAAATGCCGCAAGGCGGGGATTTCACCCGCTGTTGTGGTGCTGGTCGCCACGGTACGGGCGATGAAGATGAACGGTGGCGTGGCCAAGGCCGATCTGGGCGGGGAAAACGTTGCCGCCGTCGCCGATGGCTGCCCGAACCTTGCGCGCCACATATCGAACCTCAAGGCCTTTGGCGTGCCGGTCGTGGTGGCGATCAACCACTTTGTTACCGACACCGACGCCGAAGTGTCCGTTATCCGTGACAGCGCCGCCGCCGAGGGGGCCGAGGCAATCCTGTGCCGCCATTGGGAACTGGGCAGCGAAGGAACGGTTGATCTGGCCACCCGCGTGGCCGAACTGGCGGATGCCAATGTGGCCCAGTTCGCCCCGCTTTACCGCGACGACATCAGCCTGTTTGAAAAGATCGAAACCATCGCCAAGCGTATTTATCACGCCGACGAAGTGCTGGCCGACAAGAAAATTCGCGACCAGTTGCGCACATGGGAGGATGCGGGATTTGGCCATTTCCCGGTCTGTATGGCCAAGACGCAGTATTCCTTTTCCACCGACCCGTCCCTGCGCGGGGCACCCACCGGCCATTCGGTTCCGGTCCGCGAGGTCCGCCTTGCGGCCGGGGCAGGGTTTATCGTGGTGATTTGCGGTGAGATCATGACCATGCCGGGCCTGCCCCGCAAACCGGCGGCCATGTCGATTGGCATGAATGCAGCGGGCGAGGTCGAGGGGCTGTTCTAGAATGTGTGGGGTTCACCCACCTTTCCGGCCTGTAAACAAAGAGGACAAGAAATGACTGCAGAAATTATCGACGGCAAAGCCTTTGCCGCAAAAGTAAGGGCGCAGGTCGCGGCCCATGTTGCGGTAATCAGGGAATCGCACGGGGTGATTCCGGGGCTGGCCGTTGTGCTGGTGGGGGAAGACCCGGCCAGTCAGGTCTATGTGCGCGCAAAGGGCAAGCAGACCGTCGAGGTCGGGATGAATTCCTATGAACACAAACTGGATGCTGACACGTCAGAGGCGGATTTGCTGGCGCTGATCAAGCGGCTGAATGGCGATGCGGATGTGCATGGCATTCTGGTGCAACTGCCGTTGCCGGGCCATCTGAACGAAGATCTGGTGATCAGTTCCATCGACCCGGCCAAGGATGTGGACGGGTTTCACATATCCAATGTCGGGCTGTTGGGGACCGGCCAGAAAAGCATGGTGCCCTGCACGCCTCTGGGTTGTTTGATGATGCTGCGTGACCATCATGGGTCGCTAAGCGGCATGGATGCGGTGATTATCGGGCGCTCGAATATTGTTGGCAAACCGATGGCGCAACTGCTGTTGGGCGATAGCTGTATGGTGACGATCGCGCATTCGCGGACCCGGGATTTGCCGGATGTCGTGCGGCGTGCCGACATTGTCGTGGCCGCCGTTGGGCGCCCTGAAATGGTGCCGGGTGATTGGATCAAACCGGGGGCAACGGTGGTTGATGTTGGCATCAACCGGATCGATGCCCCGGAAAAGGGCGAAGGGAAAACCCGGCTTGTGGGGGATGTGGATTTTGCCAGTGTCGTTCAGGTGGCGGGGGCAATCACCCCTGTTCCCGGCGGTGTCGGGCCGATGACCATCGCCTGCCTGCTGGCCAACACGCTGACGGCCTGTTGCCGGGCCGGTGGGATGCCTGAACCAGAGGGTCTGACCGTCTGAACGCTTCCTTGGTCCTGTACCCCCGGAATGGCGATTTTTACGGCTTTTCGGGGGTGGTATGGGCGCGTAATGCGCGAATGGCGGTCTGTACCTGACGGGGCAGGGCGGTATCTGCCCCCTTGGGGGCCGCGTCCAATGCGCTGGCGATGTCCTTGACGATAATGGCAATGGTGTTGTCGTCGCGCCACCCGTCACGGGCAAATTCGATCTCGCTGAACTCTGAGGCAAACCAGTTTTGCCCGGACGAGGTGTGGATCAGCGCCAGAAGGGCCTGTTCGTCCAGTTCTGTTTGGCTGGCCCAGTCAAGAACCAGACGGGTCATTGCCGTACTGGATGCGGCCAGCAGGTTGTTCAGTACCTTGGCCTGCATCCCCATGCCAAACGAACCCATCCGGTGAAAATGCGCACCCATTGCGTCAAACAGCGGTTGTGCCGCGTCCAAATCGCCGGCTTGCCCGCCCAGCATGAAAGACAGGCGCGCCTTGGTTGCCGCGACCTGCGCCCCGGACATGGGCGCGTCAATCAGGCTGATGGTTTCTGGTATCCGGTTGCGCAACTCATGCACATAGCGCGGCGACAGGGTTGAGCAGATGATGATCCGGCGCAGGTTGGGGGCCGTTACAAACCCCTGTGCGTCAAACAGGACATCATTTGTCTGGGCGATATCACGCACAACGGTGATCAGCGTGTCCAGTTCCGGCGCAAAATCTTCGGGCCTGTCGGTCATGACCGGTGACAGATCGCCAAATTCCGCCGGTGGGCGCACATCGAACCCATGCGCATCAATCCCAGAGGCCCGCAGGGCCGCCAGCATGGGTGCGCCCATCCGGCCGCACCCGGCCAGCCCGATCATTTGACGATAACTTCGTCTTTTACGAACATGTTGGCCCAGGCCCGGTCAATCAGGTCGGGGTTCATCTGATAGGGGATGCCTTCGAATTCGCAGATCGCGATTATCTGGTCGATCAGGAATATCGGCTGATAATTAGCATAGACGTTATCGATGGTCGGGTATTTCTTTTTCAGCAGATGCACCAGGGCGGTTTCATCCAGCGGCATGCCCTTTTTGCGGGCCACCAGGGAAAAGATCTTAAGATAGTTTTCCTGGTTCGGGCCGTCGATCTTGATCTTGAAAAAGATACGGCGCAGGGCGGCGGTATCGAAAATCTTGTTCGGGTGGAAGTTGGTGGAAAAGATCACCAGCGTGTCGAACGGCACTTCGAATTTTTCACCCGATTGCAGGCCCAGGATATCCTTGCCCTCTTCAAGTGGTACAATCCAGCGGTTGATCAGCGCCTGGGGCGATTCCTCTTGGCGGCCAAGGTCGTCAACGATGAAGATACCGCCAGTGGATTTCAGCTGTAAGGGGGCCTGATAGGTGCGCGCCGTTGGGTTATAGACCAGGTCCAGCATGTTCAGCGTCAGTTCACCACCGGTAACCACGGTGGGGCGTTCACAGCAGACATAGCGACTGTCGAACCTTTTTGTGCGGCGCAACTGGGTGGGGGCATCGATGATCTGTTCGACGGGGGTGTGAACGATCGGGTCATAGACAGTTATGACCTGGCCCGCGTATTCGATGGCGCGCGGCACATAGACCTGATCACCAAGTGCGTCACGGATACCGTTTGAAATTGATGATTTACCATTGCCCGGCGGGCCATACATCAGGATCGATCGGCCGGCGCTGACCGCCGGGCCAAGGTGGCTTAGCAAGCTGTCAGGCAACACCAGATGCCCCATTGCGTTGGTCAGTTGGGCGCGGCTGATCTGGATGTTTTTGATCGATTGGCGTTTGACCTGTTCGCGGTAAACGTCCAGCGGTACGGGCATGGCTCCAAAATATTCTGACTGGCCCAGTGCATCCAGCGCCCGCGCCTTGCCTGCGTCGGTTAACTGATAGCCCATTTCGTTACCACTGTTGGCGTTCAGCGTGCCGGTTGCCTCAAGCAGTTTTTGTTCGCGGGCGATGTCGACCAGTTCCTGTGAAACCTGGACCGGCAGGCAGATTGCCTCGGAAATCTCACTGACCAGGCTGACAT
>DAOUPC010000074.1 GCA_030626365.1 Paracoccaceae bacterium | reverse complement strand
CTGGGCACCACCGGGGTCGAAGGGGCCTGGGCCGCGCCGCTGGCGCATACCACGCCCGAACCGATCACCCTGCACCGCACGCTGGCACAGGCGGCGGCAAACGGCATCACCCATGCGGCGATGGAGGCCTCCAGCCACGGGCTGGAACAGCGCCGCCTTGACGGGGTTCAGCTAAAGGCGGCCGGGTTCACCAATTTCACCCAGGATCATCTGGATTATCACGACACGTTCGAGGCCTATTTTGCCGCCAAGGCCGGGCTGTTCCGCCGGGTTCTGCCGGTGGATGGCACTGCGGTGATCAACATCGACGACCCGCGCGGCCCGGAAATGCGCGCCATTGCCACCGCGCGCGGCCAAAGCGTGCTGACCATTGGTCAGGGCCAGGGTGATCTGGGGGCGGGCGATCTGGCGCTGATGGCGCAAAGGTTCGATGCCACCGGGCAGGATATCCGGTTTTCATGGCAGGGCCGCCCGTTTCAGGCGCGGCTGGAACTGATCGGTGGGTTTCAGGCGGAAAACGTGTTGCTGGCCTGTGGGTTGGCAATTGCAGCGGGCGAGGTGCCCGAGCGGGTGTTCGAAACGCTGGCCGAATTGACCACCGTGCGGGGGCGGATGCAACTGGCCGCCACGCGTGCCAACGGCGCGGCGGTGTTCGTTGATTTTGCCCATACGCCCGATGCGGTGGCCACGGCGCTAAAGGCGCTGCGCCCGCATGTGATGGGCCGCCTTGTGGCCATTGTTGGCGCGGGTGGTGACCGGGATGCGGGCAAGCGCCCGCTGATGGGAAGGGCGGCGGCGGATCACGCTGATCTGGTGTTCGTCACCGATGACAACCCGCGCAGCGAAGACCCCGCCAGCATCCGCGCCGCCGTGATGCAGGGGGCGACGGGTGCGGTCGAGGTCGGTGACCGGGCCGAGGCGATCCTGCGCGGGGTCGATGCGCTTGGCCCCGGTGATGCGCTGCTGATTGCCGGCAAGGGGCACGAAACCGGGCAGATCGTTGGTGATGATGTGCTGCCGTTTGATGATGTTGAACAGGCCAGCGTATCGGTCGCGGCACTGGATGGAGGGATCGCATGATGCTTTGGAGCGCGACCGAGGCCGCCACCGCCACAGGTGGGCAGGTGCAGGGCGACTGGCAGGCCAGTGGGGTATCGATTGATACCCGCACGTTGCGCCCCGGTGATTTGTTTGTGGCGCTGAAAGTGGCGCGCGATGGTCATGATTTTGTGGCACAGGCGCTGGAAAATGGCGCGGCGGCAGCACTTGTCAGCCATGTGCCCGATGGGGTGGCGACGGACGCGCCCCTGTTGATTGTCGATGATGTGCAGACCGCGCTTGAGGCATTGGGCCGGGCGGGGCGCGCCCGCACGGATGCCCGCGTTGTGGCCGTTACCGGCAGCGTCGGCAAGACCTCGACCAAGGAAATGCTGGCGCAGATGCTGGGCGATCAGGGGCGCACCCATGCCAGCGTTGACAGTTACAACAACCAGTGGGGTGTGCCGCTGACGCTGGCACGAATGCCACGTGACACCGAATATGCAGTGATTGAAATCGGCATGAACCATCCGGGCGAAATTGCCCCGCTGGCCCGACTGACCCGCCCGCATGTGGCGCTGATCACCACCGTTGCCGCGGCCCACCTTGAGGCATTTGCCACGGTCGCAGATATTGCCGTTGAAAAGGCGTCTGTGATGGACGGGCTTGAACCGGGCGGCATTGCGGTGCTGAACAATGACATTGAACAGGCCGCCATTCTGGGGGCCAAGGCGCTTGACCTGAAAATCCGCGACATAGGTTTTGGCGAACACGGGTTCGATTATGTCCTGAAGGACGTGCAGACCACCGGCGACATCAGCGTGGTACAGGCCAGCGCCAATGACCAGCCATTGCTGTTCAAACTGGCCACGCCGGGGCGCCATTTTGCAATGAACGGTCTGGGGGCACTGGCCGCGTGTGATGCGCTGGGGGCCGATCTGGCGCTGGCGGCGATCAGCCTTGGGCGCTGGGCACCCTATCGCGGACGCGGCGCGCGCGAGGTGGTGCATCTTGATCCGGTCGAGGTGGACAAGACGCTTGATCTGATCGACGATTCCTACAACGCCAACCCCACCTCGATGGCCGCCTCGCTTGCGGTGCTGGCAGGGGCCGGGGTCGAAAAGGGCCGTCGCATCGCCTTTCTGGGCGACATGAAAGAACTTGGCCCGGACGAGGCGACCCTGCACAGCGCATTGGCTGACCTGCCGGCGATGGCCGAAATTGACACGGTGCATTGCATCGGCCCGCTGATGCGCGCGCTTTATGACGCGTTGCCGGAACACCGGCGTGGTGACTGGTGCGAAACCAGTGCCGAAATGGTACATGGCATGGGGGCGCGGCTGCGCAGTGGTGATGTTGTGCTGGCCAAGGGGTCGCTTAGCATGAAACTGGCCGGGATCGTTGACGCGATCCGCAAAATGGGCCATGCCGCGCCGATATCAAACGGGCAATCGGATGAACAGGAAACCTGACATATGCTTTACTGGCTGACGGCGCTTTCGGACGGGGGGGATTTTTTCAACCTGTTCCGGTATATCACGTTTCGCGCGGGCGGGGCGTTTTTGACGGCGCTGGTGTTCGGGTTCGTGTTTGGTCGCCCCCTGATCAACGTCCTGCGAAAACGTCAGGGCAAGGGCCAGCCAATCCGCGAGGACGGCCCGCAAGGTCATTTTGAAAAGGCCGGAACGCCGACCATGGGCGGGTTGCTGATTGTTGGGTCGCTGACCTTTTCCACGCTGATCTGGGCGCGGCTGGACAACCCGTTTGTCCTGCTGGTGCTGTTTGTCACGCTGGGCTTTGCGATGATCGGGTTCGCCGATGATTACGCCAAGGTATCGAAACAAAACACCAAGGGCGTGTCGGGCAAGATACGGCTGGTGCTGGGGGTGCTGATTGCCGTCATCGCGGCGATCTGGGCCTCGCATTATCACCCCGAGGCCCTGCAGGGGCGTCTGGCCCTGCCGGTGTTCAAGGATACGTTGCTTAACCTGGGGATATTCTATGTGCCGTTCTCGGTCTGTGTGATTGTTGGCGCGGCAAATGCGGTGAACCTGACCGACGGGCTGGACGGGCTGGCGATCATGCCGGCGATGATTGCTGCCT
The DNA here is from genome assembly GCA_030626365.1 of Paracoccaceae bacterium. Lineage (GTDB taxonomy): Bacteria > Pseudomonadota > Alphaproteobacteria > Rhodobacterales > Rhodobacteraceae > NVQY01. The sequence goes on along the minus strand of DAOUPC010000074.1, from coordinate 7,420 downwards.
CGACGCTGGGGATCATCGCCTATGCGGTCGGGCGGGTCGACTTTACCGAATACCTGGATGTGCATTATGTGCCCGGCACCGGTGAAATCCTGATCTTTACCGCCGCCCTGTTTGGCGGTGGCCTTGGGTTCCTGTGGTATAACGCGCCCCCTGCGGCGGTGTTCATGGGTGACACCGGGTCGCTTGCGCTGGGTGGCGCGCTGGGGGCGATTGCCATCGTCATCAAACACGAACTGGTGCTGGCCATCGTCGGCGGGCTGTTCGTGGTCGAGGCATTGTCGGTGATCATTCAGGTGCTGTATTACAAACGCACCGGCAAACGGGTGTTCCTGATGGCGCCGATTCATCACCATTACGAAAAGCTGGGGTGGTCAGAACCAACCATCGTCATCCGTTTCTGGATCATCGCGCTGGTATTGGCGATGATCGGACTGGCGACGCTGAAGGTGCGGTAAGGGTGGTTTGCCCCAATCCGTGCGGCGCGCACATAGGACGCTTTGAACACCCCACGTTCTGGTATTTTCAAACCACATGGGTTTTCAGAACTTCCTATAGTAAACTCATTCAACTAGGTGCAGGATTAATGGGTCCTGACCCTAGCCTCGTGAGAAATCACAGCTGGTGCGAACCGGCGTGGTAAACGACAGAAACTAAAGGCAGGGTGAGACGATGATTGTTGTTCAGGGTGTAACCGGTGCCCGTATCGCCGTTCTGGGGCTTGGCCTGTCCGGTCTGGCCAGTGCGCGCGCGTTGCAGGCCGGCGGCGCAGAGCCGCTGTGCTGGGACGATAACCAAACCGCCCGCGATGTGGCCGTGGCCGAGGGTTTCACATGCACCGATCTGGCGAAACACGGCGCGTTTGACGGGGTTTCTGCCCTTATCGTGTCGCCCGGCATCCCGCATCTTTACCCCGCGCCGAACCCGGTTGTAGTTGCGGCACTGGCCGCTGGCGTGCCGGTGGACAATGACATCAGCCTGTTCTTTCGCTCTTTCGCCACGTCTGAATGGGACAACCACGCGGTGATGCCACGGGTGGTGGCGGTGACCGGATCGAACGGCAAATCCACCACCTCGGCGCTGATCCACCATATCCTTGAACAGGTGGGCAGGCCCGTGCAACTGGCCGGAAATATCGGGCGCGGGGTGCTTGATATCGACCCGGCCCCGGATGGCGGCGTGGTGGTGCTGGAACTTAGCAGCTATCAGACCGAACTGGCCCGCGCGCTGACCCCGGATGTGGCCGTGTTCACCAACCTTTCGCCGGACCATCTGGACCGGCATGGCGGGATGGGCGGCTATTTCGCGGCCAAGCGCCGCCTGTTTGCCGAAGGTGGGCCGGATCGCGCAATCATCGGTGTGGACGAGGTGGAAGGGGCCTATCTGGCCGGGCAACTGGCCGAAGGGGCGACCGATGACCGGGTGATCCGGGTGTCGGTGGCGCAAAAGCTGACCGGGCCGGGGTGGCAGGTGTTTGCCCGCAAGGGGTTCCTGTCGGAATATCGCAAGGGGCGTCAGGTGGCCTCGATTGATTTGCGGGCCATCAAGGGGTTGCCGGGGGCGCACAACCATCAGAACGCCTGTGCCGCCTATGCGGTGGCGCGCACCTTGGGGCTGGCCCCCAGGGTGATCGAGGCGGGCTTGCACAGCTATCCCGGTCTGCCGCATCGCAGCCAGATTATCGCCGAGGCGGGCGGGGTCACCTATGTCAACGATTCCAAGGCAACCAACGTGGACAGTGCCGCCAAGGCGCTAAGCGCGTTCGGGCGTATCCGCTGGATCTGTGGCGGGCTTGAAAAGGCGGGTGGGCTGGACGGATTACAAGGTGCCACGGGCAATGTGGCCAAGGCCTATGTGATCGGGCGCGAGGCCGCCAGCTTTGCCATGCAACTGAATGTCGGGGCGGACGTGTGCACAACAATGGCCGTGGCGGTGGAACGTGCCATGGCCGACGCCGAACCGGGCGATACCGTCCTGCTGGCCCCGGCGGCGGCAAGTTTCGATCAGTACGACAATTTTGAACGGCGCGGCGAAGATTTCGCGGCGCAGGTAAAAACGCGGTTGGGGTAAAGTTGTTGCGCGCATCTGCAAAGGGCACCGCCATTCCTGCGTGGGCGATCACCCCTGGGCCTGCGGTAAAGAAAAACCAGACCGCAATGCGCCCTGGCTTTTCCGTTGTTTTCAGTCAAATGATCGGGTGAGCGGCTGTAACGCCGGTCAGACCTGCGTCAGCTGCGCCGCCGCCGTGTCATCACACCCATACCACCAAGCGCAATGAACAACAAAGGCAGTGTGGCCGGCAAAGGCACCGCCGCCGGAACATCGCCATAGATGATGTCGATGCTTGTTGATGCAACCTGTCCGTTTGAACTGAACGCGCTCAGATTGATGGTGAACATGCCTTCGGTCTGAGGATCAAAATCGAAAACCGGGAAGAAACCCAGGTTCCAAGAGTTCTGGGCGACGTTGTTGTTGGCAATCAACTCTTGGTAATCCGCCGAGTCTGTGGCATTCACCCCGCCGCCATTGCCTGTCGAATTTGTTCCGATGGCGTGATCGGCATTCGGCACGTTAACCGGATCAAACGCCCAGACAAAATCGGTGCCGATTGTCGGATCATAGTCAATTTCAAACAGATAGGTCAGATCGTTGAGGTTAAGACCGCCTTGGCCGGAAAAGTCCGTGTTGATCGTCCATTCAAAATTGAAAAGTGACCGGTTGCCAGGCGCAGTGCCGTCAGAAGGTTGGAACGTATAGGTTTTGTCCCCGTCGTAATTGAATGTGGTCTCCGGCGCGCCGCTGGCATTGTAGCGCAGTTTGCCCCGCAGACCCAATTCCACGTTGTTTGTTGTAACACCGGTAAAGCTGCCATTGGTATTGCCGCTTCCAAAAATCACATCCGGCGTCACATACCCGGTGCCATTCACGGGCGTTGCCATGGCGGCAGACCCCATCAGGCAAAGCCCGGCTATCGTTCCAATTAGGTATTTCATTTTAACCCCCACGATTAAATTATATTTTTTTCATACAATTCCAATACCCGTTGAACGCTGAAAAATCAATAAAACCAGAGGGGATTTTAGGTGATGTGTACTTACAATAATTAATTCTTACTTTATATTTTTCAACGTAACATATTGTTATATAGAACATGATTTTTGAAAGCTGATATAAATATTGGCAGCCTTATGTTGTGGAAACAATCTGTTTACGTGCCGAAATGGCAGCCCCCGCCGCGACACCTGACGCCCAGGCCCATTGAAAATTATATCCGCCCAGCCACCCCGTGACATCAACCGATTCACCGATGAAATACAGCCCTGGCATGGATTTCACCGCCATCGTGGCCGAGTTCAGCGCATCGGTGTCCACCCCCCCCAGCGTGACCTCGGCGGTGCGATAGCCTTCGGTGCCCGATGGGGTCAGTTGCCAGTTGGCAAGGCGATCGATCAGGTTCTGCAGGGCCGTGTCGGATTGATCGGCAAGGCGGCGGGTCAGGTGTAATTCGTCGCTTAGGTGTTCGACCAGTCGGGTGGGCAGGTGGCGGGCCAGTTCGGTTGAAAGCTGGCGACGCCCCTGGGTCTGGCGCTGGGTGCGCAGGGCATCGTAAAGCGCCAGTTCGGGGATCAGGTTGACGCTGATCGCTTGGCCATCGCGCCAGTAGGACGACAGTTGCAGGACCGCCGGGCCGGACAGGCCGCGATGGGTGAACAACAGCGCCTCGTCAAAGCTGGTGCGCGCGTTGCTCAACCGGACCGGCAGGGAAACGCCGGCCAGGGGTTGGAACCGCTGGTCGGAAAAGGTGAACGGCACCAGCCCGGCGCGGATTTCGGTGACGGGGATGCCAAACTGGCGGGCCACGTCATGGGCAAAGCCGGTCGCGCCCATCTTGGGGATCGATTTGCCGCCCGTGGCCAGCACCAGATTGCGGCAGGTAAGGGGGTGGTCTTTGCCCTCGCGGGTCACGTTCAGGGCAAAACCATCGGGTGTCGCACGCAAATCCGAGGCCACGCTTTGCAGCCACAACGCGCCCCCTGCATCGGTCATTTCGGTGTGCAGCATGGTCACGATCTGGCTGGCCTTGCCATCGCAGAACAGTTGACCCAGGGTTTTTTCGTGCCAGGCAATGCCGTGCCGCCCGATCAGGTCCAGAAAGTCCCAGGGTGTATAGCGCGCCAGCGCCGATTTGACGAAATGCGGATTTTGCGACAGGAAATTTTCGGGTCCGGTGTGCAGGTTGGTGAAATTGCAGCGCCCGCCGCCCGAAATGCGTATTTTTTCGCCCGGTGCGCGCGCATGGTCAATCACCAGAGTGCGCCCGCCGGTATGCGCGGCGCACATCATGCCGGCGGCTCCGGCCCCTATGATGATCGTATCAAACCTCATGCCCTGTCGGTTGGCGCGGATTGACGCCAAAGGCAAGAGGAAGAGGCTGGCCTGAGCCATCTTTTCACGGTAGAGTCATGCCAGCAGACCCCGAAAAGGGGCGCACACGAGGCAGAAAACGGCGGTAGACCCATGACAGCGATGATGCATGTCACGAACCCAGGCTTGGGTGGCGAAGCAATATTACCAAAATGGTGGCGGACACTGGACAAATGGTCGGTGGCCTTTGTGCTGGGATTGTTTGCGGTCGGATTGCTGCTGGGGCTGGCGGCGTCGCCACCGCTGGCGGCACGTAACGGGTTTGACCAGTTTTATTACGTTGAAAAGCAGGCAATTTTTGGTGGTACGGCGCTGGTGGCGATGCTGCTGACCTCGATGATGTCGCCAACGCTGGTGCGCCGGCTTGCGGTGCTGGGGTTTCTGGGGGCTTTTGTGGCGCTGGCCCTGCTGCCGTTCTTTGGTACCGATTTCGGTAAGGGGGCGATGCGCTGGTACAGTCTTGGGTTTGCCAGTGTGCAACCATCTGAGTTTCTAAAGCCTGGGTTCATCGTGGTGGCGGCATGGATGCTGGCGGCCAGCCAGCAGATCAACGGGCCGCCGGGGACGTTGTGGTCGTTTGTCCTGTGTACGGTGATTGTGGCGATGCTGGTGCTACAGCCCGATTTTGGTCAGGCCAGCCTGGTAATGTTTTCCTGGGGGGTGATGTATTTCGTGGCCGGGGCCCCGATATTGTTGCTGGTTGTCATGGCGGGGATGGTGGTGCTGGGCGGCACGCTGGCCTATTCCAACTCTGAACATTTTGCCCGCCGCATTGATGGGTTTCTAAGTGCCGAGGTCGATCCGACCACCCAGATGGGCTATGCCACCAATGCAATCCGCGAGGGTGGGTTGTTTGGTGTGGGCGTGGGCGAGGGGCAGGTGAAATGGTCCCTGCCGGATGCGCATACGGATTTTATCGTTGCCGTCGCAGCCGAGGAATACGGGCTGGTTCTGGTGCTGGTCATCATCGCGCTTTATGTCGGGGTGGTGGTGCGATCACTGTCACGCCTGATGCGCGAACGCGACCCGTTCATCCGGCTGGCCGGAACCGGGCTGGTGGCGATATTCGGCGTGCAGGCGATGATCAACATGGGCGTGGCCGTGCGCCTGTTGCCGGCCAAGGGCATGACGTTGCCGTTCGTTTCCTATGGCGGGTCGTCCCTGATTGCGGGGGGGATTGCGATTGGCATGTTGCTGGCCTTTACCCGCACAAGGGCGCAGGGCGAGATTGGTGATTTGCTGCGGGGGCGCGGCTGATGGCGGGGGCGGTCAACCGAATGCGCGACCGTTCCAGCTGTGACAGGTGTTCACCATGACCCAGCCTTTGCTGATGATCGCCGCAGGGGGCACCGGCGGGCACATGTTTCCGGCCCAGGCGCTGGCCGAGGCGATGTTGCATGCCGGATGGCGGGTGCGCCTGTCAACGGATGCACGTGGTGCGCGCTATATTGGCGGCTTTCCGCATTCAACCGAGATATCGCAGGTCTCAAGCGCGACCTTTGCCCGTGGCGGGCTGATGGCCAAGGCGCTGGTGGTCCCGCGTATTGGCGCCGGGGTGGCAAGTGCGGTGCGCCAGATGCGCCGTGACCGCCCCGACGTGGTGGTGGGGTTCGGCGGCTATCCGTCCATTCCTGCGCTGGGGGCGGCGGTTTTGCTGGGCCTGCCGCGCATGATCCACGAACAGAACGGTATTCTTGGCCGGGTCAACCGGCTGTTTGCGCGCCGTGTGGCGCAGGTGGCCTGTGGCGTCTGGCCAACCGAATTGCCCCAGGGCGCGACCGGTATCCATGTGGGCAACCCGGTGCGTGGCACGGTGCTGGAACGGGTCGGATCACCCTATATTGCCCCCGGTGATTATCCGATGTCGGTGCTGGTGATGGGTGGCTCTCAGGGCGCGCGTATCCTGTCGGATGTGGTGCCCGATGCCATTGCCGCCCTGCCGGACAACATCCGCCGGCATGTGTCGGTCAGCCATCAGGCCCGCGCCGAGGATGGCGACCGGGTCATTGCGCGCTATGCCGAGGCAGGCATCAGCGCCGATGTCAGCCCGTTCTTTCACGATGTTGCGCGCCGCATGGCCGAGGCACAGCTGGTGATCAGCCGCGCCGGGGCCTCGTCGATTGCTGACCTGACGGTCATTGGCCGCCCGTCGATCCTGATCCCTTACGCCGCCGCTGCCGGTGACCACCAAAGCGCCAATGCGCGCGGGCTGGTCGAGGCGGGCGCGGCCATCCTGATACCCGAAAGCGCGCTGGGCGTGGACAGCCTGTCGGCGCAAATCGCGTCCGTTCTGGGTAATCCGCCCGCCGCCCTGCACATGAGCCAGGCCGCGACGGCCCAGGGCATTCCCGATGCAACAGACCGCCTGATGGCGCTGGTACAATCTTTGGCGAAAAAGGAAGACACATGAGCACAGCCACCAAGCTTCCCGGTGACATAGGCCCGATCCACTTTGTCGGTATTGGCGGCATCGGCATGTCCGGCATTGCCGAGGTGCTGCTTAATCAGGGCTATGTGGTGCAGGGGTCCGACCTGAAGGCGACCAAGATAACCGAACGGCTGACCAGCCTGGGGGCCAGCATTTTTGTTGGCCAGCGGGCCGAGAACCTGGACCATGCGGCGGTTGTGGTGATCTCGTCCGCCATCAAACCCGGTAACCCCGAACTGGACGAGGCCCGCCAGCGTGGCCTGCCGGTGGTGCGCCGGGCGGAAATGCTGGCCGAACTGATGCGGTTTTCCAAGGCGATTGCAGTCGGCGGCACCCACGGCAAAACGACTACGACCTCAATGGTTGGAACGCTGCTTGATGCAGCAGGGCTTGATCCAACGGTGATCAATGGCGGGATCATCAACGAATACGGTACCAATGCCCGCATGGGCAAGGGCGACTGGATGGTGGTGGAGGCCGACGAGAGCGACGGCACATTCCTCAAACTGCCCGCCGATGTGGTGATCATCACCAATATTGATCCGGAACATCTCGATCACTATGGTACCT
>DAOUPC010000018.1 GCA_030626365.1 Paracoccaceae bacterium | reverse complement strand
GTATTGCGCAGAGGTATGTCCCTGTTCGGCGGCTAAGCGAAACCAGCGTACGGCCACCTTTGCATCTTTCAAAACGCCATCGCCGTTATCGTACATGAGACCAAGGCTGTATTGCGCAGAGGCATGTCCCTGTTCGGCAGCCAGACGAAACCAGCGCGTGGATTCCTTTGCATCTTTTAGAACACCGTTGCCGTCGTTGTACATGTGACCAAGGCCCAATTGCGCACCGGCATCCCCCTGTTCGGCAAGTGGGTGCCATTCTTTCATCGCGGCGGTAAAATCACCTTTTTGATAAAACGCAAACCCCTTTTCAAGATCCTGTGCCGTGGCGGTCGAGGTTAATGTCATAAGGGCGGCGGCCATGGTCAGCGTGCGAATGAAATTCAACATCTGGTCTTTCCAGTTCCGGGTTTGGTTTGCGATTGCCGCGTCAAACCGGTTTGCGGGCGAAGCCGGGTCAGTATTTCGGCATTGGCGCAATACTCGGGTGGCGCTTGCGGGCGGGCGGCGGTCTGGGCGGCAAGCCAGCGTTGGCAGGCCTCGTGGCAGCCCTCGGCGCGGCAATGGGCGACCATTTTTGCATAGTCGTCCGGGCCGAGCCGCTTTTGGGTCATGGCATCTGACAGGCTGATGCCGATCATGCGCGCAACTGAACGGGTCAGCCAAAAATGGCGGTCGATATTGCCCAATGGAATGGTCTTTTTGTTCATGTCAGGTCTGTTCAGCCCATGCCGGGGCGCGCTGGAAATCATTGCGGGTCGTCATGGGCAGATCCTTGGTTGGCTGGGGCCGGCAGTGGGGGGCAGTGGGGGCAGTTTAGCAACGTGGGCACATGTGACATTGACGCAAGTCAAATGGCAGGGTCATCCAATGCGCCCAGATAGGTGCGGACACAATCCTGAACCCGGCGAAATCGGTCACCGCCCAGCTTTTTGCCGCCATACCAGCGTGTTACGATGATCAGGTGATCCGTAAGATCCGCCCTTTCAAGCATCCGCAAGATCACCATGCCGGCCCCGGATTCACCATCGTCGCCCTTCAGCGCACCGTTGCTCAGGCTGGCCGCCCAGCTGTTGTGGGTGGCCTTTGCATAGCGGCGATCTTTCTTCAGGGTTGCGAGGGTGGCCATGATGGCGGCGCGGTCCTGCACCGGTGCGCCGCTGACGGCATACCGCGAGCCGCGATCGGTCAGGATTACGCCCAGTTGTTTGAGGGGGGATGGTGGCGTGGTCATCCCGGCCGCCCAAGGCGCGCGCTGGTGCGCCGGACCATATCAGGCCGGGCAGAATTGGGCGGGTGGGTCAACCAGCGCATTGGCAGGGCTTTCGCAGGGGGGACATGACCGGGACATTAGTGCGCTTGCGGTCCTGATTGGCAAGGGGATGGCGCTTGCAAGGGGTGGGCCGGGGCGGCACAGTCGGGGCATGTTTAGCATAGAGCATGAATTTGACGCCACGGTGATCACATTGATTGACGAAGGCAGCGCGCCGCTGCTGGAGGATGTGACGATCAACAGTTTCGCCGAATGTGTCACGCTGGAACAGTTGGATACCCGCACGGAAACCGTACACAAGATCACCCTGTCGCCAGAGCAGGTCCGAGACCTGGCAGCGGCCCTTGATCTGCCCGAGGGTGTTTATCAGTTGCGCGAAGATTCCGCTGATTAGTCGCCCAGTGGTTAATTGCGCGGTGGTTAGTCATCGGAGTAGACAAACAGTTTGTCCCGCGAGGTCTGGCCACGTCTGAGCGTCAACCGAGAGGGGGCCACGCCCATTGCGGCGGCCAGAAGGGAACGGGTGGCCGCGTTGGCCTTGCCGTTTTCAGGCGGGGCCGTGACGCTGGCGCGTATGGTGGTCCCGTCAAGGGTCAGGCTGGTCCGGGCGGCTTTGGGGGTCACGCGAAGGGCAATTTCGCTGCCCGGGCGGGCCAGGTTTCTAAGGTCGGGAAGGTTGCGGATTTTTGGTTTTGCCATGTTGGCAGTGTGACGCAGAACGGTGATGCTTTGCCATAGGTTTTCATGCCTCCGGCGGGGATATTTAAGAACAGAAGAAATAGGAGGGGCGGATGGCCACGGGGTTTTTCTGGGATGAGCGGTGTTTTTGGCACGCAGGCGGGAGTTATGCCTATACGTTGCCGGTTGGCGGGTTGGTACAGCCACTGGCCGCAGGGGGGTTGCCTGAGAACCCCGAGACCAAGCGGCGGTTGAAGAACCTGATGGATGTCACGGGATTGACCGGGGATCTGGTTGTCAGCAGTGCGGATCAGGCCCCGCGAGAGGATTTGCTGAGGGTTCATCCGGCCACGTATCTTGATGAGTTCAAGCGCCTGTCGGATGCCGGGGGCGGGGAATTGGGGCGCAGGACGCCGTTTGCCGCCGGAGGTTATGAAATTGCCACGCTGTCGGCGGGGTTGGCTATGGCTGCGATCAGGGCGGTGATGGAGGGCGGGATAGAGAATGCCTATGCGTTGTCACGCCCGCCGGGGCATCATTGTTTGCCGGATTTTCCCAATGGGTTCTGCCTGTTGGCCAATATCCCCATTGCCATTGAGGCCGCCAGGGCACGCGGGGAACTGGGCCGGGTGGCGGTGGTTGACTGGGATGTTCACCACGGCAATGGCACCGAGTCGATTTATTACGAACGCGATGATGTGCTGAGCATTTCGGTGCATCAGGAGGGGAATTATCCGCTGGATACCGGCGGGATCGAGGACCGGGGAAAAGGCAAGGGCGCGGGGTTCAATATGAACATACCGTTGCCAGCCGGGGCCGGGCATACCGCGTATCTGGCCGTGATGGATGAAATTGTGTTGCCGGCGCTGCGGCGGTATCAGCCTGATCTGATCGTGGTGGCGTGCGGGTTTGATGCCTCGGCCATTGATCCGATGGGAAGGATGCTGGCCACGGCGGATACGTTCCGCCAGATGACAGAGCGGGTGAAACAGGCCGCGCGTGATCTGTGTGACGGTCGGTTGGTGCTGGTGCACGAGGGGGGGTATTCCGAGGTTTATGTCCCGTTTTGCGGGCACGCGACGATCGAGGCGCTATCGGGAAGTGCCTGCACGGCCCCTGACCCTTTGCGAGAGACGCTAGAGGTCCGCCAGCCATCGGCCAGGTTCGATGGATTTTTGCGCGACGTGGTGCGCGATTTCAGCCGGGCGTTTCCCTGAAGCGGTTCGTGGTCGGGGCGGTGTGGTGATCAATGCGGTGAACTTTGGGTCCTGCCCTAGAATTCATCACCGCGAGGGCCCTGGTAATAATCCCTGCGGGCCTGGCGCGCGGTCGCGGTGCGTCCCGCGGGGGGGGCAAGGCCGCCGACCACATAATTTGACGGATCGGATGGTGGCGCGCTGACGTGGCTTGTGCCGGTTGGTTCACAGGCTGCGAGGCTGAACAGGGCACTACCGGACAGGGCAAGGGGCAACAGGTATTTTGACAGGGGCATGTGACCTCCGGATGGTACAGTAAGTGGCACGGTAAGCGATTGCCCTGGACCCTATCACCTTTATCGGGTGCCACACGTCAAAAGTGGTGAATGTCACAGATGTTTTACCCTTGAAAAAATCCACCCCGTCAACGAAATATGAACCTCTGCATGGAAAAGGTATCGCACATGCCCATACGCAATCAGGCCGCACTGGATTTTCTGCTGACCCGCAGGTCACGCCCGGCCAAGACGCTGGTTGCCCCGGCACCCGGTCGTGAACAACTGACCCCGATCCTGACGGCGGCGGCCCGCACCCCCGATCATGGTAAGCTAGAGCCGTGGCGCTTTGTCGTGATCGAAGCCGGGGCCATGGCACGGCTGGCCGATCTGGCCGAGGCATGCGGCAACGCGCAGGGCAAAACCCCTGAAGAGATCACCAAAGGGCGCAGCCAGTTTGACATGGGGATTCTGGCCGTTGCCGTCATTTCGACGCAGGTCCAGAGCGAAAAAGTGCCCGCCATCGAACAAAGCTATTCTGCCGGGGCGGTGTGTCTGGCGCTGCTTAATGCGGCCCTTGCATCGGGCTGGGGGGCCAATTGGTTGTCAGGATGGGTCAGCCATGACCGGGAATTTTGCGAACGGGGGCTGGGTTTGGCCGGGAATGAACACATCGCCGGTTTCATCCATATCGCCACCGAAGGAACCAGACCACCAGAGCGCCCGCGCCCGGATATGGACGCCAAGACACAATGGGTAACAAAATGATAATCAAGGCATTTATCATGGCGCTGGCACAGCTTGGCGACCAAAGGTTCCGCAGGGTTCTGGGCTTGGGTATTGTGCTGACGTTTGCGCTGCTGGTGGCCAGTTATGCGGGGTTGTTGTGGCTGGTTCACCAACTGGTGGGCGAAGAGGCCACCCTGCCGATACTGGGCGAGGTCCGCTGGCTGAACGATCTGTTTAACCTGTCATCGCTGATCTTGATGATTGTCCTGTCGATATTCCTGATGGTGCCGGTCGCATCGGCGATCACGTCGATGTTTCTGGACGAGGTGGCCCAGGCGGTCGAGGATCGCCATTATCCGGGGTTGGCACCGGTGCCCGGGGTGCCATTTACCGAGGCGCTGCGCGATACGGTGAATTTTCTGGGGGTGCTGATTGGGGCCAACGTGCTGGCGCTGGTGTTGTATATTTTCTTTGCCCCGGTGGCTTTGTTCATCTTTTGGGGGCTGAACGGGTTTTTGTTGGGTCGAGAGTATTTCACGCTGGCGGCGATGCGCCGGATTGGCCGGGATGGGGCGAAAGAGTTGAGGGCCAGACACCGGGGCACGATCTGGTTGGCCGGGACGCTGATGGCGATCCCGCTGTCGGTGCCTTTGGTGAACCTGCTGATCCCGATTCTGGGCGCGGCCACGTTCACGCACATCTTTCATATGCTGGAAAAGCGGGGCTAAGCCGGGTTTTTCGCCGCTTGGCGAAGGTGACAGTTCCTAATCCAGACCCTAATCTAGGCCGGCAAACCCACCGTACTGGCCACGTTTGAACATAAGGCCAGACCCGGACCGGAACCAGGCGCGGGTCACCTGCCCGATGATGATCGAATGGTCGCCCGCATCGTGGTGCTGGGTCTGGCGGCATTCAAGCCGGGCAAGGCACCCGGCCAGATGCAGCGTGCCATAGGTGTCCTTTTGCCAGTCCACAGAGGTAAAATCGGTGGCCGAGCGGGCAAAGTGCGTGGCCAGCGGTTGTTGATCCCGGGCCATGATATGAATTGTATAGACCCCGGCGGCGGCAAATGCGTCATGACGAGGCGAGGCTTTGGCCGCACACCACAGCACCAGCGCCGGGTCCAGCGACACGGATGTAAAGGAATTGACGGTTATCGCCAAAGGCCCGGCATCGGTCAGGGTCGTGACCACGCAAACACCGGTGCCAAAACAGCCCAACGCATCGCGATAGGCCCGCGTTGTATCGGGTGTTGCACCGGGTGCAGCATCGGGTCCGGTGTTGGTTCCGGGGGTCAGGTTTTGTTCGGGCATGGGGTCGCGCGCCTTGTTACCTCGGGGGTCAGGTGACACGGCGCGCTTCGTTTGTCCATGCTGGCGGGGGCTGGCGGGGGAATGGGCGGGCTTGTGCCGCTACTGCATGGCGGTTTTGACAATTATTGCCAGATTTTCGGCAATCACGTCGATTGCGCCCATCGCATCCACCGATTTCAGCACGCCGCGCCCGTCGTAATAGGTGATCAGCGGGGCGGTCTGGTCGTGATAGGCCACCAGACGGCTGGCCACGGTTTCTGCGTTGTCATCAACCCGGCGGTTCATCGTTGTGCCGCCGCATTTGTCACAGACTTCGGGGGCCAGCGGGGGTTTGAACGTGTCGTGATAGCCTTCGCCACAAGCGGCGCAGGTAAAGCGCCCGGAAATGCGGGTGACCATGGCCGTGTCTTCGACCTCAAGACTGATGGCCGCGTTGATCTTTTGCCCCGAATCCGCCAGCAGCGCATCCAGCGCCATGGCCTGACCCGTGGTGCGGGGGAACCCGTCAAGGATCACGCCTTTGGCACAGTCCGCATCACCCAGACGGTCGCGCAGGATGGCGATGACGATCTCGTCCGAGACAAGTTCGCCCGCCTCCATCACCGCCTTGGCGGCCTTGCCCGCATCCGTCCCGGCAGCCACCGCCGCGCGCAACAGATCGCCGGTGCTTAGTTGCACCAGAGCGAACTTTTCCTCAAGCATTCGCGCCTGCGTTCCCTTGCCGGCCCCCGGTGGGCCAAGCAGGATCAGAACGGTCGGGGTGGTTTTATCGCCCATGCCTTAACCCACCCGATTTGCGATCAGATCGTCAACCACCGATGGATCGGCCAGTGTCGATGTGTCGCCCAGTGCGCCATAATCATCTTCGGCGATCTTGCGCAGAATCCGGCGCATGATCTTGCCTGACCGTGTCTTGGGCAGGCCCGGCGCCCACTGGATCACATCCGGCGAGGCAATCGGGCCAATTTCTGTGCGCACCCAGCCGCGCAGTTCCTTGCGCAACTCTTCCGTCGGGGTGACCCCGTTCATCAATGTGACATAGCAATAGATGCCCTGACCCTTGATCGGGTGTGGATAACCAACCACCGCCGCCTCGGCCACGGCGATATGTGCCACCAGCGCGCTTTCGACTTCGGCGGTGCCCATGCGGTGGCCTGATACGTTGATCACATCGTCCACGCGCCCGGTGATCCAGTAATCGCCGTCCGCGTCGCGTTTGCAGCCATCACCGGAAAAGTAATAGCCTTTGTAGTCGCTGAAATAGGTCTTCTCGAACCTTTCATGATCGCCCCAGATGGTGCGCATCTGGCCCGGCCAGCTGTCTTTCAGGCACAACACGCCCGTCGCCGGGTTGCCGTGGATTTCTTCGCCGGACTGCGGGTCCAGAATGACCGGCTCTACACCAAAGACCGGCTTCATCGCGGCACCGGGTTTCATCGCATGTGCGCCGGGCAGGGGGGTCAGCAGGTGACCGCCGGTTTCGGTCTGCCACCATGTATCGACGATCGGGCAGCGCCCGCCGCCGACCACCTCATTGTACCAGTTCCATGCCTCGGGGTTGATCGGTTCGCCGACCGTGCCCAGCAGGCGCAGGGACGACAGGTCGCATTTTTCGACCCATTCGGTGCCCTGACCCATCAGCGCGCGGATTGCCGTGGGGGCGGTATAGAACTGGTTCACCTTGTGCTTTTCGCAGACCTGCCAAAAGCGCGACGCATCCGGGTAGGTTGGCACGCCTTCGAACATCAGGGTGGTCGCGCCATTGGCCAGCGGCCCATAGACGATATAACTGTGCCCGGTGACCCAGCCCACATCGGCCGTACACCAATAGATGTCGCCATCGTGGTAATCAAAGGTGATCTCGTGGGTCATGGCGGCAAAGGTCAGATAGCCGCCGGTTGTGTGTACCACACCCTTTGGCATGCCGGTGGACCCGGATGTGTACAGGATGAACAGCGGGTCTTCGGCGTTCATTTCCGCCGGGCGGCTGACATCGCTCGCCTCAAGGGCCATTTCGTTATAATCAAAGTCGCGCCCATTGATCCAGGTGGTCTGCCCACCGGTGCGCTTGACCACCAGACATTTGACCGTGTCCTTGCAATGCAGCAGGGCCGCGTCGACGTTGGATTTCAGCGGGGTCGCCTTGCCGCCGCGCGGGGCGTGATCGGCGGTGATCACCAGCTTGGCCTCGGACCCGTTGATCCGTGCGGCCAGCGCATCGGCGCTGAAGCCGGCGAATACGATGGAATGGATTGCGCCGATGCGGGCACAGGCCAGCATGGCATAGGCTGCCTCGGGGATCATTGGCATATAGATGACAACGCGATCACCTTTGCGCACGCCCAGTGTCTCAAATATATTGGCCATGCGGCAAACGTGGCCGTGCAATTGCTTGTAAGTGATGTGTTTGGCCGGCTCTTCGGGGTTATCTGGTTCCCAGATGATTGCGGTCTGGTCGCCGCGCGTCGCCAGATGCCGGTCGATGCAGTTGGCGGAAACATTCAGCGTGCCGTCGGCGAACCAGTTGATACTGACATTGCCAAGGGTAAAATCGACATCCTTTACCTGGGTATAGGGTTTGATCCAGTCCAGCCGCTTGCCCTGTTCGCCCCAAAAGGCATCCGGGTCACTGAGTGAGGCGGCATACATTTCATCATACCGGGCCTCATCCACATGGGCGCGGGCGATCGTTTCGGCGGATGGCGGGTATGTGGGGCTATCCGATTGCGCTGTGCTGGTCATCTGAGGTTTCTCCCTGTCGTGTTGTCTGTTTGGCCATGTTTAGGCCCAAGCCCGGGTAAAACCAATTGTCTTGACCCCAGGGCAAACAATAACCGGATGTGAAAATATGTGAATAACTTACGGGGATATAAGGATTTGATTGTAAATGAATTTCAAAATGCTGGCAGAATTCTGTAAATTTCAGGGGTGTGTGGAAAAAATTTCCGTGTTTAAACATGGCTGTGCGTGTCAATAACCGGACGCATCCAAGGTGTATATGATTGGCAAAACTGGTCGGGTGCGCCCCGCAATATACACCTGTGACATGCGACAATTCGTTTCGCCTGCCTGCGGTTATGGCCGGGGGGTGATCCGGCCCGGCCGTTCAGGTGCTTGGGGGCTTGGCAGCGCCCAAGCTTGGCGATAGCTTTACGCCCAAGCGGGCCAACTGAGCGGGCCGCACGAATGGGAGAGAAATTAATGAATAAGATGTTGACCGCAGCCGCAGTGGCCGCGCTGAGCGTTGCTTTTGTCACCGAAGCCGCCGCAACCGAATGGAATGTGTCCGTCTGGGGCAAACGGCGCGCCTTTACCGAACATGTGGAAAAGCTGGGCGAACTGATCAGTGCCAAGACGAATGGCGAATTCACCCTGAACATCAGCTATGGTGGTCTGTCCAAGAACAAGGAAAACCTGGACGGGATTTCCATTGGTGCCTTTGAAATGGCCCAGTTCTGCGCCGGCTATCACCGCGACAAGAACCCGACCATCACCGTTCTGGAACTGCCGTTTATCGGCGTGAATACCCTGGACGAAGAAGTTGCCGTCAGCCACGCGGTTTACGGCCACCCCGCCGTTCAGGCCGATCTGGCGCGTTGGAATGCCAAGCTGTTGATGACCTCGCCAATGCCGCAATACAACATCGTCGGCACCGGTGATCCGCGCGATACCCTGGCCAAGATGGACGGTATGCGCGTGCGTGCCACCGGTGGTGTCGGCAAAGCGTTCGCCGCCGTTGGGGCCGTGCCCACGTCCGTGACCGCGACCGAGGCCTATAACGCCATGGAATCCGGCGTTGTCGACACGGTGGCCTTTGCCCAGCACGCACATCTGGCCTATGGCACGATCAACCGCGCCGACTGGTGGACGTCAAACCTGAACCCCGGCACCGTGAACTGCCCGGTTGTGGTCAATATTGATGCCTATGACGCCCTGAGCGACAGCGAACGTGCCGCCCTTGACGGTTCGGTAGACGAGGCAATCGCCCACTATCTGGCCAACTACGGCGCGCTGCTGGACAAATGGGAAGGTATCCTGGTCGAAAAAGGCGTGACCAAGGTTGAGTTCTCTGAAACCGACCTGGCCGATTTCCGCAAGGCCGCCGCCGACCCGATCCGTGAAAAGTGGATCGCTGACATGGCCGCACAAGGTCTGCCGGGTCAGGAACTTTATGATCTGGTGATGTCCACGCTGAAAGCGACACGCGGCAACTGATCGCCTGAAATCCCGGGCCGGGCACGTCATGTGCCCGGCCCGTTTTGCCACTCCCCCTCAACGATAAGGACATGATCCATGGCCGGACATTCGGCGGTTCTGGAGGATGGCAGCATACTAAGCCGCCTTGACCTGAAATTGCTGCGCCTTGAACGGTTCCTGGCGCTGATCAGCGGGCTGGCGGTGTTCAGCCTGATGGTGTTGGCGGTGGTATCGGTGGGCGGGCGCAACCTGTTCAACGCGCCCTTGCCGGGCTATGTGGACTGGATCGAACAGGTGATGCCGCTGCTGGCCTTTATGGGCATCGCGTATGTACAGCGCGACGGCGGGCATATCCGCATGGATATCGTGATCGGGCGGTTGCGCGGGCGCGCATTGTGGCTGGCTGAACTGATCTCGGTCATTCTGGTGTTTCTGCTGATGCTGGCGCTGGTCTGGGGCAGCTGGTCGCATTTCGGTCGCAGCTTTGATTTCGCCGCCCCCCTGTGGAGCCGCGACAGTTCGATTGACATCGGCATTCCGATCTGGCCTGCAAAATTGTTGGTACCAGTGGCGTTTTCGGTACTTTCCCTGCGGTTAGTTTTGCAGATTTGGGGTTATGGGAGGGCATTCCTTTTGAATTCTCCGACCCCGGTGGCGGTGCCACTGATACAAGATATAGTGGCGCAGGCGGCGGCCGAGGCCGATCAGCTGGACGGGCAGGGATAACCATGGACTCAATTGATATTGGCCTTTGGGTCACCGCAGGCATGTTGGTCATGGTGTTTTTGGGGATGCGGGTGGCCTTTGCCGCCGCATTGGCCGGGCTGGTCGGGATTTTCCTGATCTTCTGGGCCAAGTTCGGTTTTGCGCCGGACAAATTCACCAAGGCGCTGATCGTGTCGGTCAAAGTGGCCGGGCAGGTGCCCCATTCCAAGGTCTCAAGCCAGGCCCTTAGCCTGATCCCCACATTCATCCTGATCGGCTATCTGGCCTATTACGCCGGGCTGACGCGGGCCTTGTTCGAGGCGGCCAAACGCTGGATCGCCTGGGTGCCCGGCGGGCTGGCGGTTTCAACCGTGTTTGCAACGGCAGGCTTTGCCGCCGTGTCCGGTGCGTCGGTGGCCACGGCCGCCGTGTTCGCCCGCATTGCCATCCCCGAGATGCTGAAGATCGGGTATAACAAACAATTCGCCGCCGGGGTCGTGGCCGCCGCCGGCACGTTGGCGTCGCTTATTCCACCGTCGGCGATCCTGGTGATCTATGCGATCATCGTTGAACAGGATGTGGGCAAACTGTTGCTGGCGGGGTTCATTCCGGGGGCTTTTTCGGCGGTGGTCTATGCCGGGCTGATCATCGGAATTTCGGTGATATTCAAATCGGTCGGCCCGCCGGTTACCGGGTTCACCTGGCGCGAAAGGTTCGAATCCCTGCCGCCCGCCTTGCCGATCGTGTTCGTGGTCGTGATCATCATCTTCTTTGTCTACAACCCCTTTGGCGGCGACGCCTGGGGCACCCCGACCGAGGGCGGCGCGCTGGGGGCGTTTGTGGTGTTCTGCATGGCGGTGTATCGCGGTATGCGCTGGGAACAGTTGAAATCGGCGCTGCTGGAAACCGCCAAGCTGACGGTGATGATCTTTACGATCATCTGGGGCGTGCTGATCTATGTGCGCTTTCTTGGTTTTGCGGACCTGCCGGGGGTGTTTTCCGACTGGATCACATCGCTGGATATGGCCCCGATGCTGATCCTGGTCTGTATCCTGCTGGGGTACGCGGTGCTGGGCATGTTCATGGACGCCATTGGTATGCTGCTGTTGACCCTGCCGGTGGTCTATCCGGCGGTGATGGCGCTGAACGGTGGTGAATTCGTGTCAGCGGCGGATGCCACCTTTGGCATGAGCGGGCCAATGTGCGCGATCTGGTTTGGCATTCTGGTGGTCAAGATGGCCGAGTTCTGCCTGATCACCCCCCCCATCGGGCTGAACTGTTTCGTGGTGGCCGGCGTGCTGCCCGTCATTTCGGTACAGGATGTATGTCGTGGCGTGACACCGTTTTTCATCGCTGACGGGGTGACCATTGGCCTGCTGGTGGCATTTCCGGGGATCGTTTTGTACCTGCCAAGGCTGGTGGGCTGACCCGGGGTCAGGATTCCGGTGTGATCGTGTGATCGCGCTTGGCACAAGGCGGTGTGGCGCGTATACGGCGCGCCATGACTGACAGGGTACGCATAAGGCGGGCGGCACGGATATCCGTCGCCCCGATGATGGATTGGACAGACCGGCATTGCCGGTATCTGCACCGGCTACTTAGCCACGAGGCGTTGCTTTATACTGAAATGGTGACGGCGGCGGCGCTGGTGCGGGGCGGGGCGCTGCAACTGCTGGATCACAGCGAGCAAGAACACCCCGTGGCCCTGCAACTGGGCGGCTCCGACCCGGATGAACTGGCGCAAGCGGCCCGGATGGGGGCCGAGGCGGGCTATGACGAGATAAACCTAAACTGTGGGTGCCCGTCGGACCGGGTGCAATCGGGCACGTTTGGCGCGGTTCTGATGACCCAACCGGCGCTGGTGGCCGACTGCGTGGCAGCAATGCGCGCGGCGGTGAACGTCGAGGTCACCGTCAAGTGCCGCATTGGCGTGGACGATCAGGACCCCGAAGAGGTCCTGCCAGAGTTCATTGCCCGGATCAGCGCGGCGGGTTGTGACCGGGTGATAATCCACGCGCGCAAGGCCTGGCTAAGGGGGCTTAGCCCCAGGGAAAACCGCAGTATTCCGCCGCTGGATCATGATCTGGTGCTGCGGATGAAGGGGCTGTTTGGCACGATGCACATCTCGCTTAATGGCGGTGTTACCTCGTTGGATCAGGCGGTGGAATTGCTGGACAAGGGGCTGGATGGGGTGATGATCGGGCGGGCGGCGTACCATGCGCCTGCCGATATTCTGGGGCGCGCGGATGTGGCGGTGTTTGGCACGGGCCGCGAACGGATGGCCGAGGATGTGGTGCGCGACATGCTGCCCTATATCGAGGCGCATTTGATGCAGGGTGGCAAGCTTGGCCAGATCACCCGGCATATGCTGGGGCTGTTTGCCGGGCGGCCCGGCGCACGGGCCTGGCGGCGGGTGTTGTCCGAAGGCGCGCACAGGGCTGACGCGGGGCCGGATCTGGTGCTGCGGGCGCTGGCCAGGGTTGAGCCGGTTGAGCCGGCGGAAACGGTGCAGCCAATGGAAACGGGCGGGCCTGTATAGGCACGTTATTAGGGTCAGGACCTTAGGGGGATGGATATGCCGGATATGATGCTATTGGCGCAAATGTTGGTGCTGTTGGTGGTGATCGGCGGGTTTGCCGGGGTGCTGGCCGGACTGCTGGGGGTTGGTGGCGGTATCGTTCTGGTGCCGGCGTTTTTCTATGCGTTCCAGACGCTTGGCTATGGCGGGCCGCAGTTGATGCAGATGTGTCTGGCGACGTCATTGGCGACGATCATCGTCACCTCGTTGCGCTCGGTTTCCAGCCATAACAAAAAGGGCGCGGTGAACTGGGATGTTTTGCGCGGCTGGGGGCCGGGGATTGCGCTGGGTGCGCTGGCGGGGGTGCTGGTGGCGTCCTCTCTGCGTTCGGCCACGTTGCAGGGGTTGTTCGGTGTGGTGGGCATTGTGATTGGTCTTTATCTGGGGCTGGGCCGGGCCGAATGGCGGTTGGGCGCGGCGATGCCCAAGGGCCTGCGCCGGGCCGTGATGTCGCCGCTGGTGGGGTTCATGTCGGTGCTGATGGGCATCGGCGGCGGCAGTTTCGGCGTGCCGTTGATGAGCCTTTATAACACGCCCATTCACCGGGCTGTGGCCACCGCCGCCGGGTTCGGGGTGATCATCGCCGTGCCGTCGGTTCTGGGTTTTTTGTTCCTGCCGATCGATCCCGCACAGCGCCCGCCGCTGACCATCGGGGCGGTCAATCTGGTGGCTTTTGGGGTGGTGATCGCCATGACGCTGATGACCGCGCCGCTGGGGGTAAAGCTGGCCCATGCGATGGACCCAAAACCGCTGAGGCGGGTGTTCGGGGCGTTCCTGACGCTGGTGGCGCTGAACATGCTGCGCAAGGCGATGGGCTGGTAACGCCGGTTTTGCGCGCCGGGCAGGTGTCAGGGCAACAGGCGCGCGGTCCGTCCGGCGCGCCCGCCCCGGCGTTTGGTCAGACCGGGCGCGCGGGATGAAAGGGCGGCGGTGATTTCGGCCCGTTCAGTGGCGGTCATTTTCGACCAGCGGGCGATTTCGTCGGGTGTTCTGTAGCAGCCGGTACAGATACCTTTGGCCGGGTGGATGACACAGACATTGACACAAGGAGAGTCGATTTCGTCGCGTTTCCAGATGTCGTCGTTCATGATTTATCTGTCACGCGCATATGCTGCATCCGGTCCAGTGCCCCTTGCAGGATATAGCCCGCCGCCACATGATCAATCACCTCGCCGCGGCGTTTGCGGCTGGTGTCTGCCTCAAGCAGGGCCTTTTCTGCCGCGACGGTGCTAAGGCGTTCGTCCCAGAACCCGATTGGCAGGTCGCTAAGGCGTGAAAGGTTGCGCGCAAAAGCCCGCGTCGACTGACAGCGCGGCCCTTCCGAGCCATCCATGTTATAGGGCAACCCCAGAATGATGCCGCCGATCCGCCGCCCGGCGATGATCTGTAACAGGTGATCGGCATCAAGGGTGAATTTGCGCCGCCGGATGGTTTCCAGCGGGCTGGCGACGGTGCGCATACTGTCGGATACCGCGACCCCTATGGTCTTGTCGCCCAGATCAAGCCCGGCCAGCGCCTGCATGGGGGGGCAGGCGGCGGCGAAATCTTCGATGGCGTCACAGATCACGGGGTCAGGCCCGCTCGCCTTGCGGCACTGGCCAGTTCAGACAGGGCGGTTTCATTGCCTGCGAATTTGGTCTGTGCCTCGTCATAGATGGTTTGTGCGCGCGTCGCATCGCCCAGCACGCCCAGGGCACCGATCAGGCGGGCCCATTCGGCGGGGCTGCCCCCTTCGTCGGCCAGCCGCCCCGAGAGGCGCTCGACCATGGAGCGGATCAATGCCTGGCGGTCTTCGGCGCTCATGTCGGCGGCTGCTGCGACATCACCAGCCGATGGGCCGGCCAAAGCGGGGGCCAGAGGTGGGGCCAGAGGTGGGGCGACAGATGGCGGGTCCGGAAGGGTATATTCAACCCCGGCCCGCCAGGCCATTTCCTCGATCTGGCCACGGATCGGTGCCAGCCAGGGCGCGTCCGCCGGGCCCCGGCGCAGGGTGCGTTCCCAGACGCGAAAGGCCAGATCAGGCCGCCCGGTCTGACCCAGCATAAGACCCCAGTAATACCGTGACGGCCCCTGATCCGGCTCTTGCTCCAGCGCGGTGCGCAGCGCGGTTTCTGCCTCGGGCGAGACATAGCCACCGGCGGCCACGATCAGCAACTCGCCGTATTCGGCCTGTTCGCGCGCCCCCGCAGTATCGCCCATCAGCGCGATAACCTGGGCCTGGGCGCGATGTGCGGCAACAAAATCGCCGCTTTTTGCCTCGTGATGGGCCAGCAGAACCTGCCCTTGCAGATCACCCGGATGGCTGGCCACCTTGGCGCGCAACTGATCGATCAGCGCCTTGTACCCGTCGTCCAGATCTGCGGGTTGGGCCGGGGGCAACTGTGCCTCGGCCTGTTCCTGGGATGGGCGGGTTTCGCGTGCCTGGGTCGCCAGATCAATACGCCGGGAAAGGCTTAGATCCCCGTACCCCGGTGCCCCCAACCCGCGATAAAGCACCACCGAGCCGGCAATCACCACCACCGCCAAAACCACCGCCATGACCCATGCGGGCCCGCGTGGCTGATCCTGACGGGGCGTTGCATCCTGCACCCTGGCATCGGCGGCCAGTATCCGGCGTGATATTTCGATGCGTACCCTTTCGGCGTCTTGCTTGCCGATCACGCCGCGCGTCAGATCCCGGTCCACATCGCGCAACTGATCGCGGTAAACCTGCAAATCAAAGGCTGCCGCCGGTTCGACCCCAGCGGCCAATCCGCCATCCGCGCCGTCCCCGGTTTTACCCCCGCCCCCGCGTATCAGCACCAGTATCAAAAGCGCCGATACCATCAGCGCCAATGCGAACGTAACGATCCAGAATGTCATTGTGGCCCCTGCTTTGCCCCGGTTCACCCTAGACTTAGCCTTGCACGGCCCCGGAAAAAAGAGGCAAAGCCGCGCATTTACGCTCAACTGACCGTGATTTTCGCACTATGTCGCATATCGCGCAAGAAATGCCGCCGCCAGTATCCTTTTTCCGGCTCCAAAGCGCATCAGCTTGGGTATTGTCAATCAACCGCGAATCCTGATCCGAGGGCCCCTGATGAAACGCTATTCCGTCTTTGCCGTTGCCCGCGAGGCCCTGCGCCATCACACCGGCTGGCAACGTGCCTGGCGTGCGCCCGAACCCAAACGGCGCTATGATGTGATCATTGTCGGGGCCGGGGGGCACGGGCTGGCCACGGCCTATTATCTGGGGCGCAACTTTGGCATCACCAACGTGGCGGTGATCGAAAAGGGCTGGCTGGGGGGCGGCAACACCGGGCGCAACACGACGATTATCCGCTCCAACTATCTTCAGGACCCATCGGCGGCGATCTATGAAAAGGCGCGATCCCTGTACGAAAACCTGTCGCAGGACCTGAACTATAACGTCATGTTTTCGCCGCGCGGTGTGATGATGCTGGCCCAGACCCAGCACGAGGTGCGCGGCTATCAGCGCACCGCCCATGCCAACGCGCTTCAGGGGGTGACGACCGAATACATATCACCCCTGCGGGTCAGGGAACTGGTGCCGATGATCAACATCGACGGGCCGCGTTATCCGGTGCTGGGCGCGCTGTGGCAGGCACGCGGGGGCACCGCGCGCCATGATGCGGTTGCCTGGGGCTATGCGCGGGCGTGCTCTGACATGGGCATGCATATCCTTCAAAAAACCGAAGTAACGGCCATCACCCAATCGGGCGGCAAGGTCAGCGGC
>DAOUPC010000261.1 GCA_030626365.1 Paracoccaceae bacterium | reverse complement strand
CCGCCGGGGCCTTTTGTGCGGTGTCGGGGTTATCCGGGTGGGCGTGAAACCACGTGTCACCACAGTTGGAGCACTGAACATCGCGCCCCTCATGTGGAATAACCTCGTCCGGCACCTCGTACTGGGCACCGCAATTTGGACATGTCAGGCGCATAGCGCTCTCCTCGAACCGGTACTTGCCTACCGCATTTTTACTAAAGCATATGGTTTTGGACACCATCCTGAAAGGGCCAATTGCACCGCAGGTCAACTTCCTGTCGAACCGTTGCAACGTCTGGGCATTGAAACTGTCTCTGGGGTGGGGCACAAGACGTAAAATAGGTCCGGTGGTTTCGGAGGGACAGACGTGATCGAGCTGGAAAATGTTGGGTACAGCTATGGCGGCGGAGAGCTGCTGAGCGATGTGTCGATACAGTTGGTTCCCGGGTCTTTCCATTTCCTGACCGGGCCGTCCGGCTCTGGGAAAACCACATTGCTGAAACTGTGCTATGGGGCGCTTTTGGCGACAACCGGGCAGGTTCGGGTGTTTGATCAGGACATGCGGTCGCTGGATCGTGACCAGATGGCCCTGCTGCGTCGCCGGATTGGTGTTGTGCATCAGGACTGTCGGTTTCTGGATCACCTGCCGTTGGCGGACAACATTGCCCTGCCGTTGACGGTGTCGGGGCATGACACAGCAAAGGAAGGCAGCGATCTGCAAGAGTTGATGCAATGGGTTGACCTGTCATCGCGTGCGGATGCCCTGCCGCCGGAATTGTCGGGTGGGGAACGCCAGCGTGCGGCGCTGGCGCGTGCGGTGATCATGTCGCCGGATGTGATCCTGGCGGATGAACCGACCGGCAACGTGGATTGGGAAATGTCCCAGCGCCTGTTGCAACTGCTGGTCGAACTGAACCGCATGGGTAAGACAGTTCTGATTGCCACCCACGATCTGGCGTTGATTCGGGCGGCCAAAAGTCAGGTACAGGTGCGGGTGCTGCGTATTTCAAACCAGCGATTGCAACTGGCGGGGGCCGACCTGTGAGCCGCGGACCGATCCGCACGGCCCTGTTGGGGGATCCCCAGGCGGCACGGGTGGTGCCACCCAGCGGGTTTACCGCGCATCTGACCTTGTTTGTATCCGGTGCGATGGCGTTTCTGGCGGTGTTTGCGCTGGCGCTTTCGCTGGCGTCGGGCCGGCTGGCGGATCGCTGGGCCGAGGAACTCGCGCGCAGTGCCACGTTGCGGATTAACGCCCCCCCGGATCAGCGTGCTGCCCAAACCGAGGCCGCGCTGAAAATCCTGCGCCAGACGCCGGGCGTTGCCCGTGCCCGCGCGCTTAGCCGGGAAGAGCAGGCGGCGTTGCTGGCCCCGTGGTTCGGGGCCGATCTGCAACTTGATGATCTGCCGGTGCCGCAACTGATCGAGGTGATCGATGGTGAACCGGGCTATGATGCGGCGGGTCTGCGCCTGCGGCTAAGCGCCGAGGTGCCGGGGGCTGTGCTTGACGATCACACCCGCTGGCGTCGTCCGCTGGTTGATGCGGCCCACAGCCTGCGGCGTCTGGGTTGGGCGGCGATCCTGCTGATTGGCGGGGCGACGGCGGCAATGATCACGCTGGCGGCCAATGCGGCACTGGCGGCCAATGCGCAGGTGATCGGGGTGCTGCGGCTGGTGGGTGCGCAGGATCGCTATATTGCGCAGGCATTTGTGCGCCGCTTTACCCTGCGTGCGCTGTTTGGCGCGGTTGTCGGTGTGGCCTTTGGCCTTGCCGGGGTGATTTTGCTGCCCGAGGCCACGGACGAGGGCGGGTTTCTGACTGGCTTGGGTTTTCAGGGGATTGGCTGGCTGTTGCCGGCGCTGATCCCGTTGTTGGGGGCATTGGTGGCCTTTGTGGCCACGTGGGCGGCGGCACGCCGGGCCCTGAAGGAGTTGACCTGATGAGATATGCAATCCAGTGGCTGCGTTCACTGCTGTTTATCGTGCAGATGTATTTCATGATGCCGGTGATTGGCCTGGCGTTCGCCCCCTGGGCCCTGTTCAGTCGCGCCGGGGCGCGGAGTTGTTGCAAGGCCTATTCGCGCTGGGTGTTCTGGACGGCGCGCTGGATGGTCGGTATGCGCTGTGAGGTGCGCGGCACACCGCCTGCGGGCGATGCGCTGATCGCCGCCAAGCATCAGTCATTTCTGGATATCCTGATGATCTTTACCGCCTTGCCCAAGGCCAAGTTCATCGTCAAGAAACAAATCATGTATATGCCGGTGATCGGCCAATACGCCAAGCTGTTGGGGTGTGTGGCGGTGGATCGCGGCAAACGCGGCGCGGCAATCGAAAAGATGGTGCGCGAGGTGAAGGAACGGCACGAAGAGTCCGGCCAGCTTATCATCTATGCGCAAGGCACGCGCGTTCCGCCGGGCGTCAAGGTTCCCTATAAGGTCGGCACCGGCATTCTTTACACGCAACTGGAACAGTCCTGTGTGCCGGTGGCGATCAATGTTGGCGTGCTGTGGCCCAAGCGGGGGATTTACCGCAAACCGGGCGTTGCTGTGGTTGAATTCCTTGAGCCGATTGCGCCGGGTCTGGAACGCGATGAATTTCTGGCCGAACTTGAGTCCCGGGTCGAAGCAAAATCCAATGTTCTGATGCGCGAGGCGGGGTTTGATGCAGATGCAACCGGTTAAGGATATCGCCACCCTTGAGGCGCTTTATGGCCCGCCAGTCGATGCGGCGATGCGCAAGGTGGCGCGCCGCCTGACGCCGCTTTACCGGCGCTGGATCATGGCATCGCGCCTTTGTGTTCTTAGTACGGTTGGGCCTGATGGCACCGACGCCAGCCCGCGTGGTGATGACGGCCCGGTGGCTTTGGAACTGGACCCAGGTACGCTGGCAATGCCTGACTGGCGCGGGAACAACCGGTTGGATTCCTTGCGCAATATCATCAATGACCCGCGTGTATCGCTGATGTTCATGGTGCCGGGATCAAACAACGTGGTTCGGGTGAATGGCACGGCGCAGGTGACGGCGGATGATGATTTGCGGGGCCGGTTTGCCAGCAATGCCCGGCGGCCCGCGACGGTGATCGTGATCACAATTGACGAGATTTACATCCAATGCGCGCGGGCCCTGCTGCGGGCCGGAACCTGGGTGTCGGGTGATCAAAGCGTTGAGTTGCCGACAATAGGCGAGATTTTGGCTGAAATGACCGATGGCGATGCGGGCGGTGCGGCATATGATCAGGAATGGGGCGCACGGGCGGCAAAAACCATGTGGTAGTTTGCTGCCGGGGTCGGTTATTGGGGCGGACAGATGGTTTTCCCGCCCCAACGGATGGATCACATGTGAATCGGGCCATCCCCACAGGCAAGGGCCGCTTCGCGGACCGCTTCGGAATAGGTTGGGTGCGCGTGGCAGGTTAGTGCCAGATCCTCGGCCGAGGCCCCGAATTCCATGGCGACGCAAATCTCGTGGATAAGTTCACCGGCGGCGGGGCCGACGATATGTGCCCCAAGAATACGGTCGGTTTTCTTGTCAGCCAGGATTTTCACAAACCCCTCGCCGGCGAAATTTGCCTTGGCCCGTGCGTTGCCCATGAACTGAAACTTGCCGACCTTAAAGTCATGCCCGGCCTCTTTCAGGGCCTGTTCCGTTGCGCCGACGCTGGCGACCTCGGGGGCGGTATAGATCACGCCGGGAATGACGCCATAGTTCACGTGACCATGTTTGCCCGCCACGGTTTCGGCGGCGGCCATGCCTTCGTCTTCGGCCTTGTGGGCCAGCATCGGGCCGTCGATGGCGTCGCCAAT
>DAOUPC010000102.1 GCA_030626365.1 Paracoccaceae bacterium | reverse complement strand
GCGATCCAGCCGTTGAACCGCGCTGTGTTGCCGGATTGGGCAACCGGTCGGTTGCTTCGCAGGCGGGCACGGATACGGGCCACCACCTCGGTTGGGTCGAAGGGTTTTGTGATATAATCGTCAGCCCCCAGTTCCAGCCCCGTTATCCGGTCCTGAACCTGCGCGCGCCCTGAGATGATGATTACCGAGGCCCCCTGTTCGAGCGCCAGTCGATGCACCAGTGCCAGCCCGTCGGTGTCGGGTAAGGACAGATCAACAAGGCAGACGTCCGGGGTTACGTGGTTCAGCGCGGCCTCGAATTCACGGGCCCGGCCAAAGCTTTGGGTGCGAAACCCGGCCTCTTCCAGCACATCGGTCAGGATCTGGCGGATTTCGGGTTCGTCATCAAGGATGGTTACCAGTGGGGCGGTCATGCCGCGGCCTCCGAATGGATCAGTGCCGAAAGTTGTGAGGCGCTGAAGGGTTTGCGCAATACCGGTGCGCGGGACAGGGCGGATTGGTGCAGCGGGTCTGATTGCGGCAGAGAGGTCATCAGGATGCAAGGCAATCCGGTGCCCTGCATCCGGTCCAGCAGGTCAAGGCCGCTGCCGCTGCCGTGTAGTTTGATGTCGCTGAGGATCACGGTGATGTCCGACAGGTCGGCCACCAGTGCGGTTGCCTCATCGACAGAGGTGGCCTCGATCACGGAATGGCCCAGGTCAATCAGCATGTCGCGGAACATTGCCCGCAGGTCTTCGTTGTCTTCAACCAAAAGGGCCAGGCCGCCGCTGATGGCGGGGGCGGCGCGGTAGGGCAGGCGCAGGGTGACACTGGCACCTGTGGGGGTGTTGCTTAGGCGCAGATCGCCACCGGCCAGTTTGACCATGTCATAGACCATCGGCAGGCCCAGCCCCGATCCTTCGCCGCCTTTGGTGGTAAAGAACGGGTTCAGCCCCTTTTCCAGCGCCTCGGGGGAAAAGCCGGGGCCGGTATCGCTGACCGTGATCTTGATCCAGATACGGCTGACCGAATGGGCGCTGATGGTGATCTGCCCGTGGCTGCCACAGGCATCGCGGGCGTTCAGGATCAGGTTCAGCAGCGCATCCTGCAACATTCCCGCGTCCAGCATCAGCAGCGCATCGGGGGTGTGGTCCAGCACGCTTAGCCCTGCGCCACGGGGCAGGCTGGGGGTGGCCAGTATTTTCAGGTCCTGCAACAGCGCGTGCATGTCGGTGGGTTTGGGCCGCAATGTGCGGTGGCTGGTCATATCGGCAATCCGGTTCAGCAAGCGCCCCCCACGTCGTGCGGCATTCTGGGTGGCGCTGACCATTTCGGCGGCTTCGGCCTCAAGCTCCATATTCTCGAGCTTGCCTTGCATGCCCAGTATGATGGTCAGCAGGTTCGAGAAATCATGCGCCAGCCCGCTGGTCAGTTGCGCCGCCATTGCCCGGCGGTTCGATTGTTGCAGTGCCACGCGCGCCTGGGTTTCTTCGGTCGTGTCCATCGACAGGATATAGACGCCGCCTGCCTCGTCCGGGGTAAAGGCCACCCTGATGCGCCGTGAATCAAGGTCTTCGGTGAATTCGAACACCGGGTTGGCACCCGCGTAGGCATCGTTCAGGTGCGGTTCGACCCGGGCAAAGGCGGATGCGCCAAGTGCCTTGGAAATATGCAGGCCCAGAATGTCAGAGGGGCGCCCCGGTATGACCGCGCTTAGCCGGCGGTTGGAATAGGTGTAATGGCCGGATGCGTCCACATGGGCGATATGGGCCGGCATCATTTCGGTCATCAACCGGGTGCGGCTTTCCATTTCGGTCAACTGGCGCTTGGCCTCTTCCAGTGCCGTGATGGTGGCCGCCAACTGGCGGTTTGTCGCGCTAAGTTCTTCGGCGTGGGCCAGCACCTGATCCGACAATTCGTCCGAGCGTGCCCAAAGCAGTTGCTCAGACCGTTTGGTGCGGGTGATATCGGTATAGACCGTCACCCACCCGCCTTGCGGCAGCGGCGCGCCTTCGATCGATATGGTATGCCCGCCGGCGCGGGTGCGTTCGACATAATGTGGCTCGAACGCCCTGGCCTGATCCACCCGAAGCTGCACCAGTGATTCAAGATCACCAACATCGCCGTATTCACCCTTGGCGGCCATGTGGCGGATGGTGTCCTCAAAGCGCGCGCCGGGAACCGTCAGGCGTTCGGGCAGATCGAACATTTCCTGGAACCGTCTGTTGCTGACCACCAGCCGCAGGTCACTGTCATAGATCGACAGCGCCTGGGCGATCAGGTTCAGCCCCGCGGTTGTAAGCGCCTTGTTCTTCTGGTCGGTGTGATCCACAGCAAATGCCCCCGGTGGCATGGCTAGCATCTTGTGACGGGCAAGGCCAAGCGCCACGCTGACGCAAGGGTATGGGTCGCCTGTAACAATTCGTAAGGGTTTTGAAAACTTCCGGAAAAAGTTGGCGGCCAATGTCTGCGCAGGGTCCGATACGGACAGATTCGCAAATACGGTCTTTGGCCGGGCTGTCAGGCAGTCCGGAGGGGGAGGAAAGACAAGTTGGTTCAGTCGCAAACAGGTGCCGATGGGCTTGGGTCCATTCCGGCGCTGCTTGAACGCAATGTCGCTCAGTTCGGCACATCACCCGCCTATCGGGAAAAGGAATTCGGTATCTGGCAAAGCTGGAGCTGGGCCGATACCGCCAAAGAGATCGAGGCGCTGGCGCTTGGTCTGATCAATCTTGGCGTGAACGAGGGCGATTTTATCGCCGTTATCGGTCGCAACCGCCCTTACCTGTACTGGTCGATGGTTGCCGCACAGTCGGTTGGCGCGATTCCTGTGCCACTGTATCACGATGCCAACGCCGAAGAGATGGCCTATGTGCTGGGTCATTGCGGCGCGAGGTTTGTGATCGTTGCGGATCAGGAACAGGTGGACAAGGTGATCGAGGTGCAGGACCAACTGCATCAATTCGAACACCTGATCTATCTTGATGCACGGGGCTTGCGCAAATACGACCATTCGCACCTGCATGAATTCAGCCATGTGCAAAATCAGGGCCGCGCGGCCTATGATGAATTTATCGAAGACCTGAAATCCCGCCAGGCCAAGCTGACGCATGACAGCACCTGCGTGATGCTTTACACCTCTGGCACCACGGGCAAACCCAAGGGTGTTGTCCTGTCGAACCGCAACGTGATTGAAACGGCCAGATCGTCATCCGAATTTGACGGCCTGCGTCAGAATGACGAAATCCTGGCCTATCTGCCGATGGCTTGGGTGGGTGATTTCATCTTTTCCATCGGTCAGGCCTATTGGACCGGGTTTTGCGTGAACTGCCCTGAAAGCACCGAAACAATGATGACCGATCTGCGCGAGATCGGACCAACCTATTACTTTGCCCCGCCGCGCGTGTTCGAAACCCAGTTGACCAGTGTGATGATCCGCATGGAAGACGCCGGGAAGCTGAAAAAGCGCATGTTCGACTATTACATGGCGCACGCGCGCAAGGTTGGGCCGGATATTCTGGATGCTAACAAGGTCAGCGCGTGGGACCGGTGGAAATATTTCCTGGGTGATCTGTTTGTTTATGGCCCGCTGAAAAACACGCTTGGGCTTAGCCGGGTGCGCGTAGGCTATACGGCGGGCGAGGCGATCGGCCCCGAGATTTTCGATTTTTACCGTTCTTTGGGGATCAACCTGAAACAGCTTTATGGTCAGACCGAGGCCACGGTGTTCATTACCGCACATCCCGATGGGCAGGTTCGATCGGATACGGTTGGGGTGCCAAGCCCCGGAGTGGAGATCAGGATCGCCGATAACGGCGAGGTATTTTATCGTTCACCCGGGGTGTTTGTCGAATATTACAAGAACCCCGAAAGCACGGCAGATACCAAGGATAGTGAAGGTTGGGTTGCCACGGGTGATGCCGGCTTCATCGAGGACGGCAGCGGACACCTTAGGATCATCGACCGGGCCAAGGATGTGGGCAAGATGGAATCTGGGGCGATGTTCGCGCCGAAATACGTCGAGAACAAGCTAAAGTTTTATCCCGATATCCTTGAGGCTGTGTTGTTCGGTAACGGCAAGGATCGCTGTGTGGCGTTCATCAACATTGACCTCACGGCGATTGGTAACTGGGCGGAACGTAACAACATCGCCTATGCGTCATATCAGGAACTGGCCGGGCATCCACGGGTGCTGGATACCATTCAGGAACATGTAGAGGTGGTGAACCGGTCGGTGGCCGAGGACCCCATGCTGTCGGGCTGTCAGGTTCATCGGTTTGTGATCCTGCACAAGGAACTGGACGCAGATGACGGGGAAATGACCCGCACGCGCAAAGTCCGCCGTCGGATAGTCGAAGAGAAATTCGCAGATATCATTGGCGCGCTTTATGACGGATCGCCAAAGGTCAGCACCGTGACCGAAGTCACTTATGAAGATGGGCGCAAGGGATCGATCAGCGCAACGCTCGAGTTGCGGGATGCGGCGGTGGTGCCGGTTACACAGAAGGTGGCCGCAGAATGATGGTGGCTGGCAAAGGGGCCGCGATGCGGCGCACGGATACCCCCGGCAGGGGTGTTTTCGGCAAGATCAAGATGAAGGGTGAAGTGTCGTGAAAGACATGGAAGATGGATACACCACCGCAGATGGCCGCAAGATCGGTGCCGTGGTGATGGAGATGAAGAACATCACCCTGCGTTTTGGCGGCGTGGTGGCGATCAAGGATATCAGTTTCGATATTCGCGAGGGAGAGATCCGGGCAATCATCGGGCCAAACGGTGCCGGCAAATCATCGATGCTGAACGTGATATCCGGGTTTTATGTGCCGCAAGAAGGCGAGGTGTGGTTTCATGGCGCGCCTCGTCCGCAGCTACGCCCCTATCAGGTGGCGCAGCAGGGCATCGCGCGCACCTTTCAGAACATCGCATTGTTCGAGGGCATGTCCGTTCTGGACAACGTGATGACCGGGCGGTTGACCCAGATGAAGTCGGGTTTGTTCGCGCAGGCGTTTTGGAAGGGCAAGGCCGAAGCAGAAGAGACCGCGAACCGCGAAGTGGCCGAACGGATCATCGATTTCCTTGAAATACAGAGCATTCGCAAGACCCCGGTGGGGCGCTTGCCGTATGGCCTGAAGAAACGGGTTGAACTGGCCCGCGCGCTGGCGGCCGAGCCCAAGCTGTTGTTGCTGGACGAACCGATGGCGGGGATGAACGTCGAGGAAAAAGAGGACATGAGCCGCTTTATTCTGGATGTGAACGATGAATTTGGCACCACAATCGCCCTGATCGAACACGATATGGGTGTGGTTATGGACCTGAGCGACCGGGTGGTGGTGATGGATTACGGCAAAAAGATTGGTGATGGCACACCCGAAGAGGTGCGCAGCAACCAGGACGTCATCGACGCCTATCTGGGGGTGTCACATGACTGATACGAACAAAAAGCACGAAGGAGGCAACCATGTCTGATCAGTTCCTTTACGCCATAGAGGTCACGATGAATGGCCTGATGGCCGGGGTGCTTTATGCGCTGGTCGCGCTGGGTTTTGTATTGATCTACAAGGCCTCTGGCATTTTCAACTATGCACAGGGCGTTATGGCCTTGTTTGCCGCGATGACACTGGTCGGGATCATGGATGGGCAGGTGCCGTTTTCGCACCTGATCAACGCGGCGTTTGGCACCAAGGTGCACCACTTTGGCTGGCATGTGCCGGCACTGGCGGCGATTTTGCTGACGGTTGGCGTGATGGTTGCGCTGGCCTGGATGGTGCAGCGGTTTGTCATGCGCCATCTGGTCAATCAGGAACCGATCATCCTGTTCATGGCGACCATCGGTCTGGCCTATTTCCTTGAAGGTTTAAGCGACCTGATGTGGGGTTCCGAGATCAAGAAACTGGATGTGGGTCTGCCACAGGGCGGGTCGCTCTGGATCGAGGATATGACATCGGGTCTGGGGTCTGACAACTTCTACGGCTTCTTTATCGATAATCTGGATATCGTGGCCGCCATTGTTGCCGTGCTTCTGGTTCTCGCGCTGATGGCATTCAGCAACTACACCAAAGAGGGTCGCGCGCTGCGGGCCGTGGCCGATGACCATCAGGCGGCGCTGTCGGTTGGTATATCGCTGGACTTTATCTGGGTGCTGGTCTGGTCGGTTGCGGGGTTCGTCGCGCTGGTTGCCGGGATCATGTGGGGCACCAAATCGGGTGTTCAGTTTTCACTTAGCCTGATTGCCCTGAAGGCGCTGCCGGTGCTGATGCTGGGTGGGTTTACGTCGATCCCCGGTGCGATCGTTGGCGGGCTGATTATCGGTGTGGGCGAAAAGCTGTTTGAATTCGCGCTGGGCCCGATGCTGGGCGGGGCGACCGAAAACTGGTTCGCCTATGTGCTGGCGCTGTTGTTCCTTGTCTTCAGGCCGCAGGGTCTGTTCGGCGAAAAGATTATCGAGAGGGTTTAGGCCAATGTTTTACCGTGAAGCAGGTGATTTCAGCACCTCTTACCCCGAAGACAGCCAGACCTTTCCGATCAAGTTTGACCGGATCAGGTACTATATTGTGCTGGCGATCGCGTTCCTTGTGGTGCCGTTCATCATCAATGATTATTGGGCCAACGCGATCCTGCTGCCGTTCCTGATTTATGCGATTGCCTCTATCGGGTTGAATATCCTGACCGGGTATTGCGGGCAGGTCAGCCTTGGCACCGGCGGTTTCATGGCTGTGGGGGCCTATGCCTGTTACAAGTTCATGACCGCCTTTCCCGACCTCAGCATGTTCATCAACGTGATCCTTGCAGGTGTGGTGACGGCCTTTGTCGGCATGTTGTTTGGCCTGCCCAGTCTGCGGATCAAGGGGTTCTATCTGGCTGTGGCGACACTGGCGGCGCAGTTCTTTCTTGTCTGGCTGTTCAACCGGGTGCCGTGGTTTTACAACTATTCGGCTTCGGGGCAGATCAACGCGCCCGAGCGCGAAGTGTTCGGCATCATTGTAACCGGTCCCAACACAGCCGCCTGGGCGTCGTATCTGTTCTGTCTGATCTTTGTCACCTTTGCGGCGATCATCGCCCGCAATCTGACACGCGGTTCAACCGGGCGAAAATGGATGGCAATCCGCGACATGGACATCGCCGCCGAGATCATCGGGGTGAATCCGCTTAAGGCCAAACTGACCGCCTTTGGTGTAAGTTCGTTCTTTATTGGCATATCGGGTGCGCTGTTCTTTGCGGTCTATCTGGGCGCTGTTGAGGTAGGCGAGGCCTTTGGCATCACCAAGTCGTTCCTGATATTGTTCATGGTGATCATTGGCGGGCTGGGTTCTGTCTTTGGCTCATTTGCCGGCGCGGCATTCATGGTTCTGCTGCCTGTCGCCCTGAAAGTGATTGGTGTCGATGTTCTGGGCTGGCCCACGGATATCGTGGCACATTTCCAACTGGTTATCGTTGGCGCGCTGATCATCATGTTCCTGATTGTTGAACCACATGGGCTGGCGCAATTGTGGCGCCTTGCCAAAGAGAAGCTAAGATTGTGGCCCTTCCCGCATTAATGCAGGGTGGGCACCTGACGACCGGGGGGTAAGCCCCCGCACCTAAATCGGACGAAACCAATGGGAGGATTAAACCCGATGAAACTGAAACTAACCACACTGGCGCTGGGCGCGCTTATGGCTGCAAGCCCGGTAATGGCCGATCTTGTGTTTCCATCGCTTAGCTATCGCACGGGGCCTTATGCGGCTGGTGGTATTCCGCTTGCTGATGGCTATGCTGACTATTTCACCCTGCTGAATGAACGTGACGGTGGTATCGGCGGCGTGAAGACCAAGCTGATTGAATGCGAAACCGGCTATAACACCGAAAAGGGTGTTGAATGCTATGAATCGACCAAGGGCGAAGGTGCGCTGCTTTATCAACCGTGGTCCACTGGTATTACCTATCAGCTGATCCCAAAAGTGACCGCAGATAACATTCCGCTACACACGATGGGATATGGCCGGACTTCGGCTGCCAATGGCGATGTGTTCAGCCATGTGTTCAATTACCCAGGCAACTACTGGAATGGTGCCTCGGGTGTGGTGAATTACCTGCTTGAGATCAACAATGGTGACATCAAGGGTAAAAAGCTGGCGCTGGTTTATCACAACTCGGCCTACGGCAAAGAGCCGATTCGCACGTTGGAAGAGCTGGCCAAAAAGCATGGTTTTGAGCTGAGCTTGCTGCCGGTGGATCACCCCGGTCAGGAACAGAAATCGCAATGGCTGCAAATCCGCCGTGAAAAGCCGGATTATGTCACCATGTGGGGCTGGGGCGTAATGAATCAGGTTGCGATTCAGGAAGCTGCCAACATCCGCTTCCCTATGGAGAACTTTATTGGTGTGTGGTGGTCTGGTGCCGAGCATGATGTGCTGCCTTCGGGTGATGTATCGAACGGCTACAAAGCAATTGCCTTTCACAATGTCGGGCAGGACTTTCCGGTGTTTGATGACCTGAAGAAATACGTTGTCGACAAGGGCCTGGCTGCCGGTGCTGGTGATCAGATCGGTACGGTTCTCTATAACCGTGCGTTCTATGCTGCCATGCTTGCCGCCGAAGCGGTCAAGAAAGCGCAGGAAATTCATGGGACCGCACAAATTGATGCGGGCATGATGCGTGATGGCATGGAATCTTTGGCAATCACCGAAGAGCGGATGATGGAATTGGGCATGCCAAACTTTGGCCCCAGCTTTGATGTCTCGTGTTCAAACCATGGTGGCCCCGGTTTGATTGGTGTGACCCAGTGGGATGCATCGGCTAAGACCTGGACACTGGTCTCTGACTTCAAACCGACCGATTCCGAGGTGATTGGCTCTCTGGTTGCCGAAGACTCGGCTGCCTATGCGGCTGAGAACAAGATCGCGTCAAACTGCAAGTAATCCGCAGGTCGGATTGCTC
>DAOUPC010000237.1 GCA_030626365.1 Paracoccaceae bacterium | reverse complement strand
CCATTGCGACGGCAAAGAGTGGCACAACGGATGAAAACAGAGAGATATAGGATCCCTTCAGATCATTCGAAAATGTAACGTCGAACAACAAGGCAAGGATAAGCGCGCACAGCACACCAAGGAAAAATCCTAAGGGGAAGTTTTTCAAAAATTTAAAGGGAATTTTCATTCAAACCAACCGCCCCCACAGGTCATATTCGCCCGCCTCGTCCACCTCTACCGTCACGATATCGCCCGCTGACAGCCCCGAAAACCCTTCGTCAATGAACAGGTTTCCGTCGATCTCGGGTGCGTCGGCCATGGTGCGGCAGGTCGCGGCGTCGGCGTCCACCTCGTCGACGATCACCTGACAGGTGGTGCCCACCCTGGCCGCCAGCTTGGCCTCGGAAATGTCCTGTGCCTTGGCCATAAAGCGGTTCCAGCGGTCCTGTTTCACCTCTGCGGCGATATGATCCGGCAGGGCATTTGAACGCGCGCCGGTAACGTTTTCGTACTGAAAGCACCCCACACGATCCAATTGCGCCTCGTCCATCCAGTCAAGCAGGGTCTGGAACTCGGCCTCGGTTTCGCCGGGATAGCCGACAATAAAGGTGCTGCGCAGGGTGATATCCGGGCACACACTGCGCCAGGCGGCGATTTCAGCCAGGGTTTTGGAACCGGCCGCCGGACGGGCCATGCGTTTCAAAACATCCGGGTGCGCGTGCTGGAACGGGATATCAAGATAGGGCAGGATGCCGCTGGCCGGGTCGGCCATCAGCGGGATCAGGTCACGCACATGCGGATAGGGATAGATATAATGCAGGCGCACCCAGGCCCCCAACTGGCCAAGTTCACGCGCCAGATCGGTTATGTGGCTGCGTACCTCGCCATCTTTCCACGGGTTCAGGTCATACTTGCGATCCAGCCCATAGGCGCTGGTGTCCTGCGAAATTACCAGCAGTTCGCGCACCCCCGCCCCGACCAGCTTTTCGGCCTCGCGCAGCACCGCATGGGCCGGACGAGAGGCCAGTTTGCCGCGCATATCCGGGATGATGCAAAACTTGCACTTGTGGTTGCAACCCTCTGAAATCTTTAGGTAACTGAAATGTCGTGGCGTCAGGCGCACCCCCGTGGACGGCAGCAGGTCAACAAACGGGTCCGGGTCGGGTGGCACCGCGCCATGCACCGCATCCAACACCTGTTCATACTGATGCGGGCCGGTCACGGCCAGAATGCGCGGGTGGTGTTCACGGATGTAATCCGGTTCGGCCCCCAGACAGCCGGTCACGATGACCTTGCCGTTTTCGCTCAGCGCCTCGCCGATCGCGCTTAGGGATTCGGCCTTGGCACTGTCAAGGAAACCACAGGTGTTGACGATCACCGCATCGGCACCCGCATAGTCGGGCGAAATGCCATACCCTTCGGCGCGCAGGCGCGTCAGGATGCGTTCACTGTCCACCAGCGCCTTGGGGCAGCCAAGCGAGACCATGCCAATGGTTGGCTGGCCCGCACGGGACTGGCCAGCGCGGGGTTGGCCCGCAAGACGGGGTTTGGGGGCAAGGTCGGGGCGCAGGTTTGGCGGATTGGTGCTCATGGGGGGTCATATAGCCACCCTGCCCGCCAAAGGCTATGCCTGCCCCGCCAGATCAGGCCACAGATCAAACCCCAGACGAACCACGGATCAGACTCCGGCGATTACCGCCGCGGCCCGTCCAAGCGCGCCCTGCCCGTGCGGGATGTCCAGCGCGCACAGGCCCGCCTCTATTCCGCCCAGCAGGCCCATGATCATCTGCCCGTTCACATGCCCCATATGACCCAGCCGGAAATGCCCGTGCCAGGCCGGATCGTCCGATCCCACAGGACCCAAGGGTATACCAAGCGTCAGCCCAAGGTTCTGTTCCACCCAGCCGCGCAATTCGGTGGCCAGGGGCGGGTCGATATTCAGCGCCGTAACCGCATGTGAGCGCCCCCCCCGGTCAGCCACGTTCAGCGACAGCGGCCCGCCCTGCCCCCAGGCATCACAAGCGGCCCAGATCGCCTGGGCAAGGCGTTCATGACGTGCCCAGACCTGGGGCATCCCTTCGGCGTGGATCATATCCAGCGCGGTGCGCAGCCCATAAAGGTGATGGGTCGGGGCGGTGCCGCCGAAATACTGATAAAACGAATCTGGTGCGGCGCGCGGTTTCCAGTCCCAATAGCGGCTGACACGCGTCATGGCATCGCGCACCCCCGCCGCCTTGTCGTTGAAGAACACGAACCCCAGACCGGGTGGCACCATCAGCCCCTTCTGGCTGCTGGTTACGGCCACATCGACGCCCCAGTCGTCCATTTCAAACACATCACAGCCCATCGAGGCGATGCAATCAACCATCAGCAACGCCGGGTGCCCAACCGCATCCAGCACCCCGCGCAACGCGGCAATGTCATTGCGCACCGAGGTTGAAGTGTCCACATGCACCGCCATGACCGCCTTGATTTCATGCGCTTTGTCGCGCCTTAGGGCCTGGCCAACCCGGTCCATGTCCATCGGCGCGGACGTGCCAAAGTCGATCACATCAACCTGCGCCCCCAACCCGGTCGCCATTTCACCCCAGCCAATGCCAAACAAACCCGTGGCCGGGACCAGAACCCGGTCGCCGGGGGCAATGACGTTGGACAGGGCCGCCTCCCATGCGCCGTGGCCGTTGCACATATAGATTGCCACGTCGTGCCGGGTGCGCGCCACGCGCTTTAGATCGGGAATGATCCCGTGGGTCATGTCGATCAGTTCACCGTCATAGATGTTGGGCGACGGGCGGTGCATCGCCTGCAAAACCGCATCCGGCACCACGGACGGCCCCGGAATCGCCAGATAGGCGCGCCCCTGCACAAGTTTCAGAGTGTTGCTCATGTGTTTGCCCATTTCAAAGTCAGCTAGGGCCAGAACCCTAAACCACGCCCCGACAAGGTCAATCATGTGTTTGTCGCCGGGGCCATCAAAGACGGTGATGCTTGCACCATGTTCGATAGCTGATTAAATGGCGCGGGCATGACCCAAGTATATTTGCGGATACCCAACGAATGAGCACCAAACCTAAATCCTCGTCTGAACTGATGGGCTGGCTTTGGCGCGGCTATTTGCGCCACCACATGGGCCTGCTGGCCATTGCCATGGTGTTCATGCTGCTGGAAGGCAGCATGGTCGGGGCTGTCAGCTATATGATGCAGCCAATGTTCGACGAGGTATTCGTCGCCGGAAACACCCAGGCGCTGGGGTGGGTCAGTGTGACGTTTCTGCTGATTTTCTGCGTGCGCGGGGCGGCGGGGGTTGTGCAAAAGGTGCTGCTGACCCGGATTTCCCAGCAAACGGCAGCGCATTTGCGGATGGACCTTCTGGGGCGGCTGATCCGGCAGGACCCGGCGTTTCACCAGATACATCCTCCGGGTTTTCTGATTCAGCGGGTGCAGATGGATGTGAACGCGGTCAACGATGTGTGGCGGGCGATCATTACCGGCGCGGGGCGCGATGCAATTTCGCTGGTGATCCTGATCGGCGTGGCGATCAATGTCGACTGGCGCTGGACCGCAGTGATGCTGATTGGCGTGCCGCTGTCGCTGTTCCCGATCGCCGCCGCCCAGCGGTATGTGCGCAAAAAGGCATCGCTTGCCCGTGATCTGGGGGCGACAATGGCCACACGGCTGGACGAGGTGTTTCACGGCATTGTACCGATCAAGCTGAACAATCTGGAAAAGTACCAGACCAGCCGATATGGCGGGCACACCGACACGTACGTGCGAACCGAAATTCGCGCGGTGTTTGGCACGGCCGCGATTACCGGCATGATCGACGTGATGGCCGGGATCGGTTTTATGGGTGTCCTGCTTTATGGCGGCTCGGAAATCATCACCGGCGAAAAGACGGTCGGCCAGTTCATGAGCTTTTTCACCGCCATCGGCCTGGCGTTCGACCCGATGCGCAGGCTAGCGGCCGTCAGTGGCACATGGCAGGTGGCAGCGGCCGCACTTGAGCGCCTAAAGGAGCTGATGGATGCGCCGATCCTGCTGACCTCGCCCGCCAAACCGGTCGCGGCCCCCACGGGCCTGCCCGATATCAAACTGGACAATGTGACCCTGAATTATGGCGATGCAACGGTTCTGTCAAACCTGACGCTGCACGCCGAGGCGGGCAAGACCACGGCACTGGTCGGGGCGTCGGGGGCGGGAAAATCAACCATCTTCAACCTGCTGACCCGGCTGGTGGACCCACAGAAAGGCAGCGTCACGGTTGGCGGTGTCGAGGTGCGCAAGATGGCCCTGCCGGACCTGCGCAACCTGTATTCCGTCGTCAGCCAGGAGGCACTGTTGTTTGACGAAACCCTGCGCGAGAATATCGTTCTGGGGCGCACGGATGTTAGCAGGGAAACGCTGGATAAGGTGCTTGAGGCGGCCCATGTATCGGACTTTCTGGCCAAGCTGCCAAAGGGGCTGGACACGTTGGTTGGCCCGCGCGGATCGGCCCTGTCGGGTGGCCAGCGCCAGCGTGTGGTGATCGCCCGCGCCCT
>DAOUPC010000058.1 GCA_030626365.1 Paracoccaceae bacterium | reverse complement strand
TTGGGACGAGGGGCCGTGGAGGAACGGTTTGCGGTTGGGGCTGGTGTGTCTGGGGTGTTGCTGGGCACTGATGTCGCTGGGATTTGTTGGCGGGGTGATGAACCTGGCCTTTATGGGGCTGGCGACGCTGGTCATGATTTTTGAAAAGCTGCCGGAACTGGGGCGCTGGATTACCCGGCCTTTGGGGGTGCTGTTGATTGGCGCTGCCGGGGCGGTTGGATTTGGATTGATCTGAAAAGGAAAGACAACATGGCAAATGATGTGATGGAAAAGAGCGCGAAACCGGCGCAGGTTCTGACGCCCTGGGCGATCAAGGGAGAGTTGATCCTGAATTGTAACTGCACGGTGTTTTGCCCTTGCGTGGTCAGTTTGGGAAAGCACGCCCCGACCGAAGGGTACTGTCAGGCCTGGTCCGGTATTCGTATCGACGAAGGGTTTTATGGTGACGAGGATCTGAGCGGTCTGAATGTCGGGCTGATTCTGGAAATTCCGGGTCTTATGGCGCGCGGCAACTGGAAGGCGGCGGCCTATATTGACGAACGCGCGAGTGATGCGGCGTTTGACGGGTTGCTCAAGATATTTACCGGGCAGGCGCGTGGCACCACCGGGTTGTTCAAGGTGCTGGTATCCGAGTTTCTGGGGGCTGAACGCGCGCCTGTATCGTTCGAGACAGAGGGCAAGTTGCGCCGACTGGTTGTTGGCCGGGTGATCCACGGTGAGGTGGTGCCGGTGGGTGGGTCTGACAAGGATCAGGACATTGTGGTGACCAACACCGAATACTGGATGGGGTCCGACATTACCGTGGCCACCGCCACCAAGGGGCGGGTTCGTGCCTTTGGCCGGGTTTGGGATTTTGATGGGCGGTCTGCCGAGATATGCCAGATCGACTGGCACGGTCCGACCTGAGGGTTTGGGGCGTATAAGCGTCTGAACGATATTTCCGGGTGCCAGGGGGGAGCCTCCGGCGGGGATATTTAAGAACAGAAGAAGCATGGGATGACAGGAGAATACGCGATGTTCAACGCATTGATAGTTGAGAAGAATGATGAAACCGGCAAGACAAGTGCCGGGGTGAAGCAGATATCACTGGCCGATTTGCCCGAGGGCGAGGTCACTGTAGCGGTCGAGTATTCGACCGTGAATTACAAGGAT
The DNA here is from genome assembly GCA_030626365.1 of Paracoccaceae bacterium. Classification (GTDB taxonomy): domain Bacteria; phylum Pseudomonadota; class Alphaproteobacteria; order Rhodobacterales; family Rhodobacteraceae; genus NVQY01. The sequence continues at coordinate 10,207 of DAOUPC010000058.1, read as the reverse complement.
GGTCTGTGTCTCGGGCCGGGGGGCGGGCTGGTGCGCAAGTATCCGCACGTGCCGGGGATTGATCTGGCCGGGACGGTCGAGACATCAACCGATGCGCGATATGCGGCGGGCGACAAGGTGGTTCTGACCGGCTGGCGGGTCGGAGAGGCGTATTGGGGTGGTTATGCGCAAAAGGCCAATCTGCGGGCTGATTGGCTGGTGCCGCTGCCCGAGGGGCTGGATACACGCATGGCGATGGCCGTGGGAACGGCTGGATTTAGCGCCATGCTGTCGGTTATGGCGCTGGAGGATCACGGGTTGAAGCCGGGGAACGGCCCGGTTTTGGTGACCGGGGCCGCGGGTGGTGTCGGGTCGGTGGCGACGGCCATTCTGGCCAATCTGGGTTATGAGGTTGCGGCCGTGACCGGACGCCCGGAGGCGGCAGAGTATCTGAGTGGTCTGGGGGCGACACGGATTGTGGCCCGCGAAGAGATCAATGAAACCGTGAAGCGACCGCTTGAGGCGGAAACCTGGGCCGGGTGCATTGATGCGGTTGGTGGTGCGATGCTGGCCAGGGTTCTGGGGCAGATGAAATACGGGGGATCAGTGGCGGCTGTGGGGCTGGCCGGGGGCATGGGCCTGCCGGCGACGGTTATTCCATTCCTGCTGCGGGGGGTGAACCTGTTGGGGATCGACAGCGTCATGCAGCCCTATGACAACCGGGTGCGCGCCTGGGGTCGTATTGCCAGTGATCTGCCGATGGACAAGCTGGAGGCGATGATCCAGCCGGCGACACTGGGCGATCTGCCGGGGCTTGGTGCGGATATCCTGAAAGGGCAGGTCCGGGGCCGTGTGGTGGTTGATGTGAACGCCTGAGGGCCATCCCCAAGGCCCCGGCAGAAATGTCGGGGTCTTTATTCTGTGAAAGGAAATGCCGGTGACGGATGTTGTTTTGGATGTTGATTATGTGCGCGCGCAGTTTCCGGCGTTTTCGCAACCGTCGTTGCAGGGTCAGGCATTTTTCGAGAATGCCGGGGGGTCATATACCTGCAAGCCGGTGATTGATCGCCTTATGCGTTATTACACCCAGCGCAAGGTTCAGCCCTATGCCCCCTACGAGGCATCCCGTCTGGCCGGGGCCGAGATGGACGAGGCCCGCGCGCGGTTGGCGGCGATTTTGGGGGTTGAGGTGGACGAGGTGAGCTTTGGCCCCTCGAGCACGCAGAACACCTTTGTTCTGGCGCAGGCCTTTCGCCAGTGGATGCGCCCCGGAGAGGCGATTATCGTCACCAATCAGGACCACGAGGCCAACACCGGCCCCTGGCGGCGTCTGGCCGACGAGGGGATCGAGGTGCGTGAGTGGAAGATCGACCCCGAGACCGGGCATCTGGATCTGGCCGATCTGGCCAGCCTTCTGGACGAAAAGGTGAGGTTGGTGTGTTTTCCCCATTGTTCCAACGTGGTGGGAGAGATCAACCCGGTCAGCGAGATCACTGCACTGGCCCACGCGGCGGGGGCGTTTGTGTGTGTTGACGGGGTGTCCTATGCGCCGCACGGGTTTGGCGATATTGGCCAGTTGGGGCCGGATATCTATCTGTTTTCCGCCTATAAGACCTATGGGCCGCATCAGGGCATCATGGTGATGCGCCGCGCCCTGGGCAATCTGCTGCCCAATCAGGGGCATTATTTCAACGCCGGGACGCTGTATCAGCGGTTTACCCCGGCGGGGCCGGATCATGCGCAGATTGCCGCCAGTGCGGGCATGGCCGATTATGTGGATCAGCTTTGCGATCATCATGGCGGGCCGGCCAAGGGCAGTGCGGGCACGCAACGCGCCGGGTTTGTGCATGACCTGATGCGAAATCACGAGGTGCGCTTGCTGCAACCGCTGCTGGATGCGGTGAAGGATCGCAATTGCGTGCGCCTGATTGGCCCGTCCAAGGCCAGCTTGCGCGCGCCAACCGTGGCGCTGGCGTTGAACCGGCCGGGCGAAGAGGTGAGCGCAGAACTGGCCCGCGCCGGGATCATGGCCGGGGGCGGGGATTTCTATGCGGTGCGCGCGCTATGCGCGATGGGGGTGGATATGGGCAAGGGCGTGCTGCGCCTGTCGTTCACGCATTACACCACACAAGGCGAGGTTGATCATCTGTTGAATGCGCTGGATGGGGTTCTGTAACCTTTTGATTTACAACCATATACACATCCCTTGCCTGAAACGCATTTGCGGCCTGGCCTGATTGCGGGTCTTGGATGTGATTGCGGGTCTGATGGCGGATTTCAGCGTATATGGAATTTCTATCTTACTTCCTGCGCTGCGGCCTTTGAAAATGCCACATGTGATGTTACGCAGATAACAGTGTCTAGAACCTGATAACTGTGGAGACATGCCCATGCCCGACGCTGCCCGACTTGCCTCTGCCTTCAGCCTTGCGCTGATTGCCTTTATCGTATCCGGCCAGGTGATAGATATCTTTCCCGAGGGCAAGTATTTTGGCTGGTTCACTTGGGTGAATGTGGGGCTGGGGCTGGTTTGTGGTTGGGTGATCATGGGCAAGCGGGCAGGGCGCGGGGTTACGGCGGCGATCAACAACGGGTTGACCGGCATGGCGATGATGGTGTTCTGGGCGCTGTTTGTGCAGGGCTGTTACGAAATGTTCCGCCTTGCCATGCGCAACCGCTATGATGGTCCGTTCGATGCGCTGGCGGGGATTTTCACGCTTGGGATGGAATATGGGATGCTTTTGTGGGCACCCAACATTGTTCTGACCCTTTTGGTGGGCGGGGTTCTGGCCGGGTTTATGGCGGATTACGCCAAAAAACGCTGGAACTGAACCGCCCGGCAGTATCGCGGACTGACGGAACGCGGCTTGAGGAAGGGCGCGCGCGCAGGTACACCTGATTTCAACATTTCAGAATTGGGGAATGCCCATGCGCATTGCACGCGATCTGGCCGAGGCCGTAGGACACACACCATTGATCCGGCTGCGCCGTATCAGCGAAGAAACGGGCTGTGAAATTCTGGGTAAGGCCGAATTTCTGAACCCCGGCCAGTCGGTCAAGGACCGCGCCGCGCTGTATATCATCCGTGACGCCGAAAAACGCGGTGCCCTGCGCCCTGGCGGCACCATTGTCGAGGGCACGGCCGGGAACACCGGTATCGGGCTGGCGCTGGTGGGGGCGTCGATGGGGTACAGATGTGTGATCGTCATCCCCGAGACCCAGAGCGAGGAAAAGAAAGAGATGTTGCGCCTTGCCGGGGCGCGGCTGGTGCAGGTGCCTGCGGCCCCCTATCGCAACCCCAACAACTTTGTGCGCTATTCCGAACGGCTGGCGATTGAACTGGACAAGACCGAACCGCATGGCGCGTTCTGGGCCAATCAGTTTGATAATGTGGCCAACCGGCAGGCACATGTGGAAACCACCGGCCCGGAAATCTGGGAACAGACCGGCGGCAAGGTTGACGGGTTCATCTGTGCTGTGGGGTCGGGGGGGACATTGGCGGGGGTGGCGGATGTGCTGCAACCCAAGGGCGTCAAGATCGGGCTGGCCGACCCGATGGGGGCCGCGCTTTATTCTTATTACACCACCGGAGAGCTGGCCACGAGCGGCGGCAGCATCGCCGAGGGCATCGGCCAGATACGCATCACCAAGAACCTTGAGGGTTTTGCGCCCGACATGTCCTATCAGGTGCCCGACGACGAGGCGCTGCCCTATGTGTTCGACCTGTTGCACGAAGAGGGGCTGGTTCTGGGCGGATCAAGTGCGATCAACATTGCCGGGGCGGTGCGCATGGCGCGTGAAATGGGGCCGGGGCATACGATTGTCACGATTCTGGCCGATTACGGCACGCGCTATCAGTCAAAACTGTTCAATCCTGAATTCCTGAAGGAAAAGGGCCTGCCGGTGCCAGACTGGATGACCCATGTTCCGGCCAGCATCCCCGGCGTGTTTGAAGACACATGACGGGGTTTCTTTCCCTTGTCCGACTGGCCACGCTGACCTTGTTCCTTGGGATTGGTGCCGCGAGCGTATCGGCGCAGGTTACCCCGGAAACCCAGGATTATTACCAATCCTGGCTAAGCATTGCAGAGCGGGCCGAGCAGGTGATCGATGTCGGTCGCGCCTCTAGCGCATCACTGGAAAAGCTGCGATCGGAAATTGTCACGTACCGCGAGGTATTTGCCAAGTCGCGTGAACAGAACACGGCCCGGATTGCCACGCTGGAATCTCAGCTTTTGGCGCTGGGTGAAGAACCCGAAAACGGTGAAGAACCGGAAGATATTGCAAAGCTGCGCCTTAACCTGAACGGTCAGCTTGACGCGTTGCGGGTGCCAAGGGTGGTATCGGGCGAGGCCCACAGCCAGGCCAACGGGCTGATCGGTGAAATTGACCGGATCATTCGTGCCCGCCAGACCAAACGGCTTTTGGCGCGTGGCCCGTCCCCTTTGAACCCGATCTATTGGCCCGCCGCCTGGCATGATGTGCAAACTGCCCTGGTTGGGTTGGTCAATGAAACAACGCGCAACTGGCGCTCGGAAGCCATCCGCGCAAGGATAAGGCAGGAATTGCCGGTTATCCTGGCGTTCGGCGTGGTGGGGTTGCTGCTGCTGCTGTTCGGTTGGCGATTGTCTGAACGGCTGGGGACATTTTTGCGCCAGTTTGGCGGGCGCGGGACCGGGGTTTGGGGCTTTGTGGTGTCTTTGGCGCGGATTGTTCTGCCGCTGGTCGGGACGATCATTCTGGTTCAGGGCGTGATGATGACAAACGTTCTGGGGCTGCGCGGAACTTTGATCATCGAGGCCGTGCCGGGGTGGGCGCTGACCTTGCTGGCGTTCAACTGGCTGGGCGGTCAGCTTTATGCCGGGCACCGGCAAACAGACCTGTTACCGGCCCCAAAGAACCGGCGCGGCGAAATGATATTGTATGTCAAGCTGTTGGCGGTGGCGCTGGTTTTGCAAAGCGCGGTTGACCTGTATGGGGAGATCGAAAGTATCGCGGATGCCTCGCGGGCGGTTGTGGCCTTTCCTGTCATCCTGAGCGGGGCCCTTTTGCTGTTCCGTTTGCAACAGGTCGGGCTGAGCGAACGTGCGCGGGCCAATGATATTGCCGCGGCCCCATTGCGCAGTCCGGGCGTGTACCGGATTGTTGCCAGTGTTCGGCGTGGGGCGGTGTTTCTGGCGCTTATCTCGCCTGTTCTGGCCGGGCTTGGCTATGGGGCCGCCGCCGAGGCGATCGTCTATCCGGTGATTCTGAGTCTGGCGCTTATCTCGATTGTTCTGATCCTCCAGCGGTTCTTTGGTGATCTTTATGACTGGCTGTCCGGGGCGCGCGAAACTGATACGCGCGAAACCCTGTTTTCGGTGCTGATCGGTTTTGTGCTCGCGCTGGCGGCGGTTCCGTTGATTGCGCTGATATGGGGGGCCCGTCTGGCGGATTTGACCGAAATGTGGTTCAAATTCATGGATGGCTTTCAGGTCGGGGATGCCAGTATTTCACCCACGGCCTTTCTGACCTTTGCGCTGATCTTTGTTGTGGGCTATTCGGTCACCCGTTTGTTGCAAAGCGGGCTGCGGACCAACCTGTTGCCGAAAACCAAAATTGATCCGGGCGGCCAGAACGCCATTGTCGCCTTTACCGGCTATCTGGGGATTTTTCTGGCGGCGCTGGTCGCGGTGTCGGGGGCGGGGCTTGACCTGTCATCGGTGGCCATTGTTGCTGGTGCATTGTCGGTTGGTATCGGTTTTGGCCTGCAAACCATCGTGTCGAATTTTGTCAGCGGAATCATCCTTTTGATCGAACGCCCGATTGCCAAGGGCGACTGGATCGAAGTGGGTGGTTTTGCGGGTTATGTGCGGGATATTTCGGTGCGCTCGACCCGGATCGAGACGTTTGACCGCGCCGATGTGATTGTCCCCAACTCGGATCTGATTGCCGGGGCGGTGACCAACTATACCCGTGGCAAGACCGTTGGCCGGGTCAAGGTGCCGGTTGGGGTGGCTTATGGCACCGACACGCGCACGGTTGAGGCTATCTTGCTTGGGATTGCCAAGGCGCACCCCATGGTGCTGGCCAATCCCGGCCCAAGCGTGGTGTTTCAGGGGTTTGGTGCCGATGCGCTGGATTTTGAAATCCGGGCAATCCTGCGCGATGTGAACTGGATGCTGTCGGTCAAATCGGACATGAACCACGAGATTGCCAAACAATTTAGCGAGGCCGGGATCGAAATACCCTTTGCCCAGCGTGACATCTGGCTGCGCAATCCAGAAGTCCTGCGGGGGGATATAAGCGCGCCAAAACAAAGCGATATTCAGGCCGACACGGTTAAAGCCCCCGCTGCGACAGAGGCCGGAAACCCGGGGCAAAGCACAGACCAGGGTGCCGGTGATGGCGATGAATGACGCAGGGACGGCGCTGTGAGTTTTTGATTTATGGCACAGGCTTTTGCGGTTCTTTCGGGGGATTACCGGGGGGCTTGCGTGCGATGGATAAAGCAAAGAACCTGGCCCAACCCGCCCCCATCTGATCAGGCACAGACATGCGTGCGGGCCAGTGTTTTGCCTTGCCTTTTCCTATCTGCACCGAAAGATGGATAACCGCCAATGGCCCCTTGCAAACAGGACAAAAGCAGGGATACAAGCGCCCAACGGAGAGGTGGCCGAGTGGTCGAAGGCGCACGCCTGGAAAGTGTGTAGGCGGGAGACCGTCTCCAGGGTTCGAATCCCTGTCTCTCCGCCATACTGTGCCTCACGGTGCGTAGCACCTCCGACGGGGCGGCCTGACCGGCCGAAGCGCAGTCGCGCTTTTGACGGCCAGAGTTCGAAGTTACTCCCTTTATCTCCGCCAGAAATCTTGGCAACTAATTGTTTTAAATGATAATTAGCCTTAGCCTCCAGGGTGCCCCAGATAATACCCCGCTTCGGTATCAGGCTTTTCCCCATTGTAGCCGACAAGGCGGGTTTCTTTGACTTCAGTTTAATTTCCACGAATTGGTTAAATCCACCGGCTTCCACCCGGTCAGCTTCAGCAAAATTTCGATAATCTTCTCCCCCGGTTTTGAAGACCCTGATGTCAACGCATGCAGTCCAACCCGATGCTTTGGCGGTGCCAGAGAAGCCAAATGAGACTTGGTCGATGGACTTCATGGCAGATCGTCTTGGCGATGGAAGAGCGTTCCGATTTCGTACAATGCTGTTGTTATTGGCCGTATTGGGCAGCCTTTACTGGGGCAGTCTTTTCCGCCAGATTCGTGCATCTGGTGGCTTCGTCATTCATTGTGTTGGTGCAATACAGAACCGATCAGGCAAAAAACCAGACCAGCGGCGATCAGGAACACCGGCAGTGACAGGACATCAAATCCACCACGCCAAGACAGCATGGTATTCAGCGCGCCAAGAATGATTAGTATGACACCAAACAACTTGACGACAGCACCATGGGTGTTTTGCGTCAGGCGATCCTTTGAGTTATCCACCCTCAAGCACTCTTCTGCCTGCGTGAACTGGCCCCGCGACCCCACCAAAGCAGGATCACGAAAATCAACAACCCTGAGCCGATGGCGTAAACCATTGGTTTGGAACTTGCCCGAGGTGTCATTTGCAACCAGTACCAGGTTGTCATGGCATGGGCTGTGCCAACCTCGCTGTTTGATCCGTCCCAGGCAAAGAAACTGATTGGAACAAAACGCCCCTCCTCGAACTGAAGGTCATTCTCTGGTGATCCAGTTTTCAGTGTCCGGGTCATGACCACACGCCAGGTGCCGTTTTTGTAACTACCACTGGCACTTAGCCCGGCGTGGCCCTCGCGGGTCACTTGGTTGTTGATCCCAATGGCATCAATGATCGTGGCGGTTTCAGGGTCTTCGGTTGTTCCACTGGACCAGCGCCACAGGTTCACCGGCTTGGCAGCGTCGCCCATCAGGAAATAGGGTTTTTCCATCCCCTTGGGCATGGATTGCGGAAATTGCACCGCGACGGCATCCTGAAAAATCTCTTCGTCGGCGATGCTGATCGCCTTGGGATCACCGGGAATGCTCTGGGTGCGGTCGTCCCATTCCAGCAGAATGGCAATCTTGTCATCATCATAAAGCGCGCGGGCACTGATCGTGTCGTTTGCCGTTGTGAAAAACCGGTCTTGGCCGACAATCTGCGGAACCATGATGAAGGTTGACGAAGGGGCGGTGCCCCAAAGTTCGTCCTCGGGCGTGACCGGTAGCGTCCCCTCGACGCGGGACGCCTGAACGACAAAGTTGTCCGGGTGCACGACCTGTTCGGTTTTTGCCAGAGAGGCCACATAGTTGGCGACATTCCAACGCTCTTCGATCGTCAGTTTCTTTTTGCTCTTGGGGTCGGCAAAGGACGGCATCTGCGTGGTCGGGATGCCGACGGAAATACGGGTAAAGATGTCTTTGGGGTCGTTGCTGGCCCGGAACGTCCATGGCTTGGTCAGGTTGCGCGGCCAGGTCCGGTCGCCATTGTCGTCCTTCAGCTTTTTCAGCGCGTTGCCCTTGCCCTCGAGTCCATGACATTCGGTGCATCGTTCACCATCTTCAAACAGCAGCTTGCCCGCCGCGATACTTTCGGGTGACGAAGTAACCTGCGTGCCGTAATCCAGTTGCAGTTCGGCCTCTTCCCCAAGATCGGCGAATATCTTGATATAGGCGATGACGTCCAGAATATCCTGTTCGGACAGCATATCGCTCCAACCCGGCATGGCGGTGCCTGGCATGCCGTCGCGGATCATCCGGATCAGATCGGCGTCGTTGGCGATGTCATCATCAAAGGCCGAGGTCTTGAACTTGAACATGCCAAGGGTGAAATCGCGCGGCGGCGGGTTCAGCCGTTCGGCAGCCGGCCCAAGCCCGTCGCCGTCTTCGCCGTGGCATTGCAGGCAACGCTTGGCATATATTACCTCGCCGTTTTCCTCGTCACTGGCCTGGGCCAGGGTCACATTGGGCAACAGGGCCAGAATTCCAGCGGTCAGAACCCCGCGCAGGACGTTACGGATCGACAAAACACCCATCATTCGTGCCCCCATGATCGTGGCTCGTGGCCGGTGTAGTCATAAAGGAACAGGATCACTTTCCAGATTTCGTCTTCCTCAAGGAAATTCTGCCAGACGGGCATAGATGAAATCCACGGTGCCGCCTCGGATGGCAGCCCCGGCCCGCCGGTTGTGATGCGCCAGAACAGATAGCTTTCCTGAAGCTGGGCAATGGTGCCTATATCCTGAAAATTCAGTGGCGTTGGGTTCAGCCCTTCGGCGTAAGGGCCTTTTCCGTCCAGCTTGTCACCATGGCAATACTGGCAGTTTTCAATGTAAACGGTGGCCCCTTCGGCAACAAGTTCAGCAAACTGTTCCGGGTCTTCCTTTTCGAATTTCCGGAACGGGTTTTGCAGTTCCAGAAGATTGACCCGACGCCCGAAAATCTGCGCCGTGCTGGGCGGGGCCGGGTGGATGGTCCTAAGTTCAATCGGGGCATCAAAACTGGGCCGCATCTTGGTGTAGACGCCAAAGCCGACAAGCAGTGGAATGATTGTAAAAACCACATTGCGGATCATCCGGTATTGCGGGTTTTCGACCATTGCCTTGATCGGTGCCACCAGTTCGCGCGTCTGGTCCTCGTCATAGGTAAAGACCATGAACACACCGGCGGTGACAAAGAACATGTACATTGTCAAAAGACTGCGTGGGATCACCGCTTCTAGGATGTAGTCAAAGACGACGATGAAACCAAAATACACGCCGGCAAGGACAAGAATGGCCTGCAATAATCTGGGTATTCTCATGACTGCCGCCTCACTTTAACTGGCTCAGGAAATCGACCAGGATTTCCAGTTCGGATGCGTAAAGTACTTCGCCCAGATCGGCGGGCATGAAATCGGCCTCGTAGCCTTCGGCGATATCGGCATTTGGGTCCAGCAGGGCGCGGCGGATGTATTCGCGGCCCTGCGTGGCACCGATTGCCGCAAGGTTGGGTCCGATGTCGCCGGCCTCTTCGGTAATGGTGTGGCACCCTTCGCAGGCGTATTCGTCAAAGAGTTCCTGAATGTCGGTGACGGGTTCGCGCGGCTCACCCGGTTCGGCCTCGTCCTCTTCTGCGGCCTCGCCCAGATCGGTGGGGATTTCAACGGTGACTTCCAGCCCGCCGTTGCTTTGCAGAAAGGCAATTACCGCTGCCAGTTCAGGTTCGGACAGGCCGATGCTGCCGCTTGAGGCACTTGGCATCGGG
>DAOUPC010000171.1 GCA_030626365.1 Paracoccaceae bacterium | reverse complement strand
TTTCAATCCCTTACCTCTGGCGTGGCGCAAAACCGCAATGCCTTTGCCGCGCCCCTGAACCGGGATGATCTGCTGGATGTGTTCGCCTTGCCGCCCGGGTTTGACGAAGATGCGCTGATACGGTCGGTCTATCTGGGTGGTGAGGCTGATTTGCTGCGCCGGTTACGGGCCGCGCTGGCAACAAGCGGGGTAAATGACCAAAAGGCGGCGGCCAAACTGGCTGGGATCGGGGAACCAAACCTGTCTGACCTGGCAACGCTGGAAAATGTCTTTTTAACCGGAGGCAGTGCAAAAGAGCCGTTTTCGGCCAAGTTAGGGTCTTTTCCAGCCAAAGCGCTGCGTGCGGCCCACGATGACCTTATGGTCGAACTTGCGCCCTTCATGCTGCGGGTTGAAGGTGCCCGCCAACAGCGTCTTGGCCTTGCCGCTGTGGACAGGTCGGTCGCCCTGCATGGCTTTGCCGCGGTTTTCCTGCCTGAATATGAACGCCGCAAACAGGTGCGCGGATGGCTTGATTTTGATGATCTGATCCTCAAGGCGCGTCAGTTGCTGAACGACCCGGCGGTGGCGGCATGGGTTCTTTACCGGTTGGATGGCGGCATTGATCATATTCTGGTGGACGAGGCCCAGGATACCAGCCCGGCGCAATGGGATGTGATTGAAAAGCTGGCCCAGGAATTCACCAGCGGGTTGGGCGCACGGGCGGATGTGGAACGCACGATCTTTGTGGTCGGGGACAAGAAACAGTCGATTTATTCGTTTCAGGGCGCGGACCCGCAGGCCTTTGACCGGATGCAGGCCGAGTTTTCCACCCGCTTGCAAGGTTTTGGCACCGAACTTCAGAACATGACGCTGGAACATTCGTTTCGATCATCCGAGGTGATCCTGCGGTTGGTTGATCTGGTGTTCGACGGGCGGGCCGAGGCCGGGTTTGGCGGCGACGGAAAACACCGCGCGTTCAAATCCGACCTGCCGGGGCGGGTTGATCTGTGGCCGGTGGTCGAAAAGGTTGACGACACCGATGATCGCGTCTGGACCGACCCGGTGGACCGGCCCGGCGAACAACATCACAACGTGATCCTGGCCAACCGCATTGCCGGGGAAATCAAGCGGATGATCGACGGTGGCGAAACCATTCCCGTTGACGGGAACAAGGCCGGGGAAATCAACCGCCGGTTGGTTCACGCCGGTGACTTTCTGATCCTTGTTCAGCGCCGTTCAGACCTGTTTGCCGAAATCATCCGTGCCTGCAAGGCTGCCAAACTGCCAATTGCCGGGGCTGATCGGCTAAAGGTCGGGGCCGAACTGGCGGTCAAGGATCTGGCGGCGCTGCTGTCCTTTCTTGCCACCCCGGAAGATAGTCTATCACTGGCCATTTCGCTTAAATCCCCGCTGTTTGGGTGGGATGAACAGGCCCTGTTTGACCTCGCGCATCGCCGGGATGTTCCCTATCTCTGGCAGGCCATACGTGCCCGCGACAAAGAGTTCCCGGAAACGATGGCGATGCTGGATGATCTGCGCACCCAGACCGATTTTCTGCGCCCCTATGATCTGATTGAACGCATCCTGACGCACCATGACGGGCGGCGCAAATTGCTGTCCCGTCTGGGCCATGAGGCCGAAGATGGGATAAATGCACTGCTGTCGCAGGCTTTGGCCTATGAGCGCTCCGAAGTCCCCAGCCTGACGGGGTTTCTGGTCTGGATGGAAACCGACAACCTTGAGATCAAGCGCCAGATGGGCAGCGCGGGAAACATGGTGCGGGTAATGACCGTACACGGGGCAAAGGGGCTGGAATCGCCCATCGTCATCCTGCCAGATACCGGCCCCCGCCGCGCCCCAAATCCGGGCGAGATCATGATGGCAAAGGGGGTTCCGCTGTGGCGCACCAATGCCACCCAGATGCCCGACACCCTGATACAGGCCCGCGATCTGGCCCGCGAAAAACAGATGAACGAACGGTTAAGGCTGCTGTATGTGGCTCTGACACGGGCGGAAAAGTGGCTGATTGTGGCCGCAGCGGGTGATTTGGATAAGGATGGCGATAGTTGGTACCAAATGGTGCAGGCGGTCATGGATTCGGAAAATGCCGGGCAACTGGGCGTTGGTGGACAAACTATCCAACGGCTGGAACATGGCGACTGGGACGCGCCGGCGCTGATGACAAGGCCAACAGAGACCCACGACCCCGAACCGCTGCCTGACATGTTTGCCCATGCCGCGCCGCCCCCCAAAACCATGCCCCAAACCCTTAGCCCCTCTGATCTGGGCGGGGCAAAGGCGTTGCCAGGGGATCAGGGGCTGAATGAAGAGGCGGCCAAACTGCGTGGCAGCCGCATTCATCTGTTGCTGGAACATTTGGCGGATATACCGCAACCGGACTGGCCGATGGCCGCCATAAATATCCTGTCGGACACCCCGGATGCAGAACGTGCGGCGCTGCTGGCCGAGGCCGGAAATGTACTGACAAACCCCGCGCTGGCCGATATTTTCGCGCCCGATACGCTGGCCGAGGTTCCCGTGACGGCCCGTTTGGGCAGCACAAGGATGCACGGCGTGATTGACCGGTTGCTGATTGCCCCAGATCGGGTGTTGGCGGTTGATTTCAAATCAAACGCGACCATTCCATCGGATGTATCTGCCTGCCCCACAGGAATTTTGCGCCAAATGGGGGCCTATGCGCAGGCGCTGGCGCAAATTTACCCCGACCGGCGCATTGAAACCGCAATCCTTTGGACAAAAAGCGCACAACTGATGCCTCTTCCGCACGATCTTGTGACAGATGCACTTGGCCCGATGACGAACCTTGACGATGGCCCTCTCCATTCTTAGGTTCGGAGCCAACAACAATCCCATTCAGGAGTTAGAATATGTCTACCGTTGCTGTTACGGACGCCACATTTGACGCAGAAGTAAAGAATTCCGATATCCCCGTTGTGGTGGATTTCTGGGCCGAGTGGTGCGGCCCCTGCAAACAAATCGGCCCCGCCCTGGAAGAACTGGCCACCGAATATGCCGGTAAGATCAAGGTTGTCAAAGTCGATGTAGACACCAACCCCAATGCGGCCGCCGATCTGGGCGTGCGGGGCATTCCGGCGCTGTTCATCTTTAAGGACGGTCAGGTTGTGTCGAACCTGTCAGGTGCCCGCCCCAAGGCGGCGCTGCAAAGCTGGATCGACGATTCTATCTGAGTTTCGGCCTAAATTTCGGGCCATCCCGAACATTGCGGCATCCCATAACGGGGTGCCGTTTTACATTGGCCACCCGGCACGGGACAGGGCGGCCTGAATCTGTTGATCCGCATCCGCGCGACCTGCGTTGATCGACATGACCTGCCAGAACCAATGCACATACCCGGCATAGTCCGGCACCAGCAAAGGCCCCTGTCTGATTGCCTTTTCCACACCCATATCGGCAACATTCGCCGCTATGTGGTGGAAATCGATCTGGCCAAACAAAACGGCCGGTTTCGCGAAAAAGAACCCGTCAAATGCCACGCCGGAATTCTGTGTCACAACATAATCGCAGGTCTGCAACATCGCCTGCATTTCCCCGGTTCGGACATGCAGGCGCGGGTGGGTCTGGGCCATATGCCTTAGGACTGACAGTTCATCCGGCGAATACTGTTCTTTTGGGTGCAGCGTGGTCACGATCTGACGGTCCGTGTCATGGCGCAAAACCGCCCGCAGCATATCCAGCGGCGAACAGGCCTGAAAGGACCGGTGATCCAAAAGCCGCCCCTGAAGCGGGACATAAACAAACCCCTCTTTGGTGGGGCAATCGGGTGCAGACCCAAACAGGCGCTTACGCCAGAAATCATAAAACCGGTCGGCGGCTTTTCGCGGTACGTCCTGTGTGGGGAACTCTGCCCGCGCAACGCGCCATTCCCAACGCCGCGCACTGGGTTCAATGGCCCAGAACGGATAGTGATAGGCCCGCCGGATAGTCAACGCATGGTCACGCAACGGCCCATCCATGTGAAACATCGAATACCCACGCCGATGGGCCGATTTCGCGCGTTCTGTGGCAGAGTTTTGGCAATAATCCACCCGATACCCGGCATTCTGTGCAACCCCGGCAATCTTGGCGATAAAATTGTGCTGACCGGCGGCAGCACTTTGGCGCATACCATCGTCCAGATAAAACCTAAGAATGCGCTGCCTGCTCATGACAGAAGGCTAGTGGGGACAAAGGACCGGGACAAGAGGGGCGCGCCCTTGTGCCGCCGACTCTCCCGCTCCATATAGACAGCGTTGAACAGGAGCGCATAAGATGAGCAGCGAATGTCCCGGCTGGCACGGCACAACCATTATCGGCGTCAAAAAGGACGGCAAGGTGGTGATCGCCGGCGACGGCCAGGTGTCTTTGGGCCAAACCGTGATCAAGGGCACCGCCCGCAAGGTGCGGCGCCTGTCGCCCGGCGGATTTGACGTGGTGGCCGGGTTTGCCGGATCAACGGCGGATGCGTTCACCCTGCTGGAACGTCTTGAGGCCAAGCTCGAGGCGACACCGGGTCAGTTGGCGCGGGCAAGTGTTGAACTGGCCAAGGACTGGCGCACCGATAAGTACCTGCAAAAGCTTGAGGCGATGCTGATCGTCACGGATGGCACCGACATTCTGGTAATCACCGGGGCCGGGGACGTTCTGGAACCTGAACATGACGTGGCGGCGATTGGATCGGGCGGGAATTACGCGCTGGCGGCCGCACGGGCCATGATGGACAGCGACAAAAGCGCCGAACAGGTGGCGCGTGACGCCATGGCCATCGCCGCGGATATCTGCGTTTACACCAACGGAAACCTGACGGTTGAAACCATCTCTGCCTAAGAACTTTGGGTGGCTGGAAGGACAGAACATGACAGACCTTACCCCGCGCGAAATCGTTTCCGAACTTGACCGGTTCATTATCGGACAGGGGGATGCCAAGCGCGCCGTGGCCGTGGCCCTGCGCAATCGCTGGCGGCGCAAACAACTGGCCGATGATCTGCGTGACGAAGTGTACCCCAAGAATATCCTGATGATCGGGCCCACCGGGGTCGGCAAGACCGAAATCAGCCGCCGTCTGGCGAAACTGGCGCGCGCACCGTTCATCAAGGTCGAAGCGACCAAATTCACCGAGGTTGGCTATGTCGGGCGCGACGTTGAACAGATCATTCGTGATCTGGTCGATACCGCCATTGCCCAGACCCGTGAATTCATGCGCGACGAGGTAAATGCGAACGCGCGCAAGGCGGCCGAGGCCCGTGTTCTGGCGACAATCGCCGGTGAAGACGCCCGCGAGGCCACGCTTGATATGTTCCGCAAAAAGCTGAAGTCAGGTGAACTGGACAACACGATGATCGAACTGGATCTGGCCGACAGTTCCAACCCGATGTCGATGATCGACATTCCCGGTCAACCCGGTGGAAACATGGGCATGATGAACCTGGGCGACATGTTCGGCAAAGCCTTTGGTGGGCGCACCGTGCGCCGCCGGATGACCGTGGCAGAAAGCTATGACATCCTGATCGGTGAAGAAGCCGACAAACTGTTGGATGATGAATCCGTCACACGGACAGCGATTGAATCCGTGGAACAGAACGGCATCGTGTTTCTGGATGAAATCGACAAGGTATGCACCCGGTCAGATGCCCGCGGTGGCGATGTCAGCCGCGAGGGCGTTCAGCGCGATTTGTTGCCGCTGATTGAGGGCACCATCGTCAGCACCAAACACGGACCGGTGAAAACCGATCATATCCTGTTCATTGCTTCGGGTGCGTTTCACACTGCCAAACCATCTGACCTGTTGCCCGAACTTCAGGGTCGTTTGCCCATCCGGGTCGAACTGCGCCCACTGACAGAGGGTGATTTCGTGCGCATCCTGACCGAAACAGATAACGCACTGACCCGGCAATATACCGCCCTGATGGGCACCGAAGAGGTCTCCGTTTCCTTCACTGACGATGGCATTGCCGCATTGGCCAAGATTGCCGCCGATGTGAACCAGTCGGTTGAAAACATCGGCGCACGCCGCCTTTACACCGTGATGGAGCGGGTGTTTGAGGAACTATCCTTTACCGCGCCCGACCGGGCCGGGGATGTCGTCACTGTGGATGCCGGTTTTGTCGACAAAAACCTGGGCGAGCTGACAAAATCCACCGATGTCAGCCGGTACGTTCTATAGCCCGGACATTTTAAAGAAATGCCCCTCGGATCTGGGCCTAGCGTCCGCGCCGCAGATAGACATAAAGCGCGCCACCGCCACCGTGGCTGATATGCGCCGGGCTGACCTGAAGAACCGCCTGCGCCAGTGGCGGGATCGACAGCCAGCGCGGCACCTGATGTTTGATCACCCCATGTGGCACCGGAATCGGGCCGGGTTGGTCGGCTGGCTTGCCCTTGCCAGTAATCACCAGAACCAGCCGCTTTCCCGATGCCTGCGCGGACAGGATAAAGCGCACCAATGCCGG
>DAOUPC010000093.1 GCA_030626365.1 Paracoccaceae bacterium | reverse complement strand
TCTTCGCGTTTCTGCATCTGGACCGAAGGCCCTTCTTTGTGGGCGTCGACCTTGATGGTCAGAACGCGCACCACATCGTCATGCAAACGCATCAGGCGCTCCATTTCCTGCACGGCCGGTGCGGGTGCATCGGTGCGCAGAAAGGCATAGTGGCCCTTGCGGTTCTTGTTGATCTTGTAGGCCATCGTTTTGACGCCCCAATACTCGTGATCCACGAGTTGCCCGCCATTGTCGGCGAGGATGGTGCCAAAATGTTCGATAAGGCCTTCGGCTTGCGTGTTGGACAGGTCCTGACGCGCAATCATTACATGCTCATATAGCGGCATGTGCACTCCTGTTTCTTGCTTGGGCGCATTTCAACGGTGGGGCCTGTTATCCCCTTTGCGGCCCCGCCACGAGAGACTGCGCGGTACGGTAATAGTGCAAAAGGATGGCCCCATATACACGGCTGGTCAGGCCGGGCAACCCCGGATCGGTGCCTGTGGGCGTCAAAAGCCCCCGACAGGTCAAAAACGAGAGGGATGCCCGGCAAAAACCCCGCATCTGCCCCATTCCTGTCGTTTTGTTCGCCATGATGCAAGACGAGATACAAACCGGGAAAACCTGGAAAATTCGCAAAATGCGATGGGACAGAGAGACTAAAGTCATGCAAGCGGTCACGCAAACCAATACTCAAAATGCGGTGGTGCTGCCTACGTTCGACGAGGCATTGCCGCTGATCCTGAAATTCGCGCCAAACTGGCCGGCCCGAACGCTGATGTTTCGAATTATCGGAACTGCACTGGTGCTGAGCGCATCGGGGATGTGGTTGATGCCGGGGTCCCAGTATGCGCCTGATGTGGTGCTGATCAAGCTGGGCGCGTCGTTGTTCTTTTTCCTGTGCGGTCTGGCCTTGCTGATGCGCAATCACGAGGACAACCAACCGGACGCCTATTTCGATCCGATCCGGAGCGAAGTGCGGGTTTTGCAAAAGAACAACCGTGGTCGCCCGCAAACCGTGCTGCGGCGCAGCTATGACACGCTGGGCAGCGCCCGTTTCACCAATAATTCGGTCGAGATGTTCGATATGGATGGCAGTATGCTGATGCGTCTGCCGATCGAAAACGCCGAGATCCGCGAAGCCTTGCGCGCCCAGTTGAGCGGTACAGTGAAACTGGTCAGCTAAATGGGTTCTGGCCCCGGGATTAACGTTTTCCCTGGGCCGAATTCCGGCGAATTGTTCATCTGACCACACGCCCTGTTTGAAAATGCGCAGTTGCATGGGCTACAGGGTGTGCCCAGATGTTTCGTGTCTGAAATTGCACGGAGCATGAACCATGAAATCCATATTGTTAGCTGCCGCCCTGACCACGGTTGTCACGGCGGCATTTGCCGAGCCTGAAAAATACGTTCTGGATGCCAGCCACAGCCAGGTTGTGTTCAGCTATAGCCACTTGGGTTTTTCGACCTCATACGCCATGTTTTCGGGCTTTGAGGGGGCAATTATGTTCGATCAGGAAAGCCCGGCGAATTCATCCGTGACGGTTTCGATCCCGGTTCAGTCAATGCTGACCGGCTGGGAGGCCCGGTTCGATCACTTCATGTCGCCTGACTTTTTCGGTGCGCAAGACGGTGACCAAGACGTTGATCTGGTCACTTTTTCGTCAACATCGATTGAGCTGACCGGGGAAGATACCGCAAAGATTACCGGTGATCTTGCGATGAATGGCGTGAGTAAATCGGTGGTTCTGGATGCGGTCCTGAACAAGGCAGGTCAGCACCCGAGGGCGGAAAAGCCGTGGCTGGGTTTCAGCGCAACCACCACAGTGGCCCGGTCCGATTTTGACCTTGGTCTGTTTGCGCCATACGTGGGTGATGTGCTTGACGTCAGGATTTCGATCGAGGCGATGAAGGACGAATAGGGACAGGTGCAACCGCTGCTCCCTTGGGTCAGCGGTTGCGTGTGGCCGTAAGCGATATGGTGATCGCGACTTTTGGCCCCAGGGTCTGCGCGTCAGGAATGTTGGTGCCGACACCGTAATCAAGCCGGTTAAGGGTCATGGCCCCGGTCATCCGGGCGCTGTCCCCGTCCAGAACCAGATCAAAGGGCAGGGTGATGGTCAGGCTTGTGTCACGGATAACCAGAGGGCCGGTCGCGACATAGCCGGTATCCGTCCGGGTGATTTCACCCGAGAACGTCGCCTGGGGAAAGAAATCGGCATCAAAAAAATCCGGGCCCATCGCCTGATCGGTAACTGCCCCAAGGGTAAGTGAGGCGATGTCGATTGTTACGCGGGCGGTGCCAAGCGGGCCGGGACCGGCGGTTTCGTCAAAGGTGATATCGGCGTGCCAGTTGGCAAAGCTGCCAATGGTTTGCTTGCCCATCTGGGTGATCGCAAGGCCCAGAGTGCCGTCAGTGACCTGCCAGTCGGCGGTGCCTTGTGGGGGGGGCGTTTGTTCGGCGGTTGCGCGGGGCAGGGAAAGAGCGGGGGGGATGACCCCCAAGGCGCTGCCGGTGGCGATGGCCACGCCCCAAAGGACCAGTGCCGCGACGGGGGGTAAGACGGGGGGTAAAAGGCCGGAACGGTGCGCCGGGGGGATGGGGGCGTTGTTTGTGGTGGCCGGGGTGGCGGGCAACATCCGGCGCAGGGTGGCGTCACGGGCAACAAAGTGGTGTTTCAGTGCGCCGGCGATATGCAGCAACAGGGCAATGACCAAAACCCGCTCAAGCACTTTGTGCAGTCCGGCAAAGGTGGCCGCCAGCCCCGGATCATTTGGCACAAACGGCAGGGATTGCCCAAAGGGCCAGCGGATCGGCGCAAAGCCCGGCGTGGCCGCGTGATCGATCCACCCGGTCAGGGGCACCAGCAACAGCGAGCCATAAAGCAGCCAATGCACGGTTCCGGCCAAAAATACCTCGGCCCGGTTGGTGGGGTTCAGGGGGCTGGGTTTGGGTTGGGTTATGGCCCACAGGATACGGGCCAAAGCAACAAAAAAGATGACCACACCCAGCGTTTTATGCAGTGAGAACAGATAGAAGGTGCGCGTCAGATCCTGTGCGCTCGAGGTAATCGCCGGGTCCCGGATGTCGTGTGCCATGTCGTTGGCAATGATCCCGACGGGGATGATGGTGATGATCAGCAGGGCGGTCAGCCAGTGAAAGGTTTTGGCGATGCTGCCATAGCTGTGTGCTGTGTTGGTCAGGGACATGTGGGGCCTTTGATGCTGTGCGTGCCTAAGGTAGTCAAAGAGGGCCGGGGTGCAATAGAGGCGTGCGCACAGGGGTCGTGCAGGTGTGCGCATAGAAGGGGGTCGTGCAGGTGTGCGCATAGGGACTGTGGCATGGGGGCACAAGGCCGGCTCTCTTGTGTGCATGGGGCGGGCGGTTTACACCATGGAAAACCACGCCATGAAAAACCACAGAGCAGACGAGGCACTTGAATGACAACAGCATTTGTATTTCCCGGACAGGGCGCACAGGCCATTGGCATGGGCAAGGCGCTGGCCGATGCCTATCCGGCGGCCAGGGCGGTTTTTGACGAAGTGGATGCGGCGCTGGGTGAAAACCTGAGCGATCTGATCTGGAACGGGGATATTGCAGAGCTGACCCTGACGCAGAATGCGCAACCGGCCCTGATGGCCACGTCCATTGCCACGATGCGCGCACTTGAGGCCGAGGGCGTCACCGTGATGGATGCGGCCATGGTGGCGGGTCATTCGCTGGGTGAATATTCGGCGCTGGCGGCGGCGGGCGCGATCAGTCTGGCGGATACGGCGCGGTTGTTGCGCACACGGGGTCTGGCGATGCAGCGCGCGGTGCCGGTGGGGGTCGGGGCGATGGCCGCGGTTCTGGGGCTGGACCTGGCGGCGGTGCAGGATGTTGCCGCCGAGGCCGCCGGGGGTGCCGGGGGCGAGGTCTGTCAGGCGGCCAATGACAATGATCCGGCCCAGGTGGTGGTGTCGGGCCACAAGGCGGCGGTTGAACGCGCGGTGGATCTGGCCAAGGCCAAAGGGGCCAAGCGGGCGATATTGCTGCCGGTCAGTGCGCCGTTTCATTGCGCCCTGATGGAGCCCGCCGCCCGAGAGATGGAACAGGCCCTGTCCGAAACCGCGATCAAGGCACCTGCCGTGCCGCTGGTGGCCAATGTGCGCGCCGGGATCGTGAGCGACCCTGATGAAATACGCGCGCTGTTGGTTGAACAGGTGACAGGATCGGTACGCTGGCGTGAGTCGGTTCTGGCGATGGGGGCCGCTGGCGTGGACGAGATTTGGGAAATCGGCGCAGGCAAGGCGTTGTCGGGGATGATCCGGCGGATTGACCGGGCGATTGCAACCCGTGCGATTGGTACACCAGACGATGTGGCCAAGGCCGCTGAACACTTTAAACAAGGCTGAGATATGTTTGATTTAACAGGAAAAAGCGCACTTATAACCGGGGCTTCTGGTGGCATTGGTGGGGATATTGCCCGCGTGTTGCACGGCGCGGGGGCCAGTGTTGGTCTGTCGGGCACACGGGTTGAGCCGCTTGAGGCGCTGGCCGGCGAACTGGGCGAGCGGGCGCATGTTCTGCCCTGTAACCTTAGCGATTTTGAGGCGGTTACGGCCCTGCCCAAGCAGGCGATAGAGGCGATGGGGGCTGTTGATATTATGGTCAACAATGCCGGGATTACCCGCGATAACCTGTTTATGCGCATGTCGGATGATGACTGGCAAAGTGTTCTGGATGTGAACCTGACCTCGACGTTCAAGCTGTGCAAGGGCGTGATCCGGGGCATGATGAAGGCCCGCTGGGGACGCATCGTCAATATTTCGTCGGTGGTGGGGGCGACCGGTAATCCGGGGCAGGCCAACTATGCCGCATCCAAGGCGGGGATGATTGGCATGTCAAAATCGCTGGCCTATGAGGTGGCCAGCCGGGGTATCACGGTCAATGCGGTTGCGCCGGGCTTTATCGCCACGGCGATGACCGACAAGCTGAGCGATGACCAAAAGTCCGGGATTTTGGGCCAGATACCGGCGGGCCGCATGGGTGAGCCGGGTGAAATTGCCGCCGCCGTTCTGTACCTTGCCAGCCCCGAGGCGGCCTATGTTACCGGAACCACCTTGCATGTGAACGGCGGTATGGCCATGTTGTAGGCCTGAGATGGCCGGACGTGAAAGCGTTTGCCTAAGTCGCGGTCTGTGATATAGGCGGCGCAGATTTGGGCAAGCGGGGCCGAAGGGCCGCGCATTGCCATACCCGGACGATCGGGACCAAGCCGCCCGGACGGGCAAAACCACGCCACCCCGAGCGGGCAAGGGCAGAACCGGGCCAATAGGCCCTGAAGAATGAGGAATTACCATGAGCGACGTCGCAGACCGCGTAAAGAAGATCGTTGTAGAGCACCTGGGTGTTGAAGAAGACAAAGTAACCGAGAACGCGTCGTTCATCGACGATCTTGGTGCCGACAGCCTGGACACGGTCGAGTTGGTCATGGCCTTTGAAGAAGAGTTCGGTATCGAGATCCCGGATGATGCGGCCGAGACCATCCAGACATTTGGCGATGCAGTTAAGTTCATCACCGAAGCGTCCTGATCGGACCAGAAATTTGATTGCAAAAGCGGCGTCTTCCTAAGCGGGAGGCGCCGTTTTTACGTCTGGTGGGGGTAAAACCCGCATCGGGTGGGTCGTGTGGCCGAAAAGCGCCCGGGGCACGCGGGGTGGGTGGCGCTGAACCCTTGCCCCCATGCCCTTGGGCGGGGTATGAACATTGGCTAAAGCGTTTTACGTTTGAGGTGAATCGTCATTCAACCCAAGGGCGGGCGAATGATGCCTCTTTGGTTTGATGGAACGCAAATCGCCGTAATGGCAAAAAAGGCAAGAGGGCAGGACATGCGCAGAGTTGTTGTCACCGGACTGGGGCTGGTTACGCCATTGGCGTGCGGCGTTGAGGAAAGCTGGTCACGGTTGCTGGACGGGCAGTCGGGGGCCGGGCCGATCACATTGTTTGATGCGGTCGAAAGTGGGGTTGGCACAACCTATGCCTGCGAGGTTCCGCGTGGTGACGGGACGAACGGAACGTTTGACCCCAATGCGTGGCTGTCGCCCAAGGAACAGCGCAAGATTGGCGATTTTATCCTGTATGGCATCGTGGCTGCCGAGATGGCGGTCAAGGATGCCGGCTGGACGCCCGAGGCCGAAGAGGACCGGTTGCGCACCGGCGTGATGATCGGGTCGGGCATTGGCGGGTTGGGCTCAATCGCCGACACGGCGATTCTGATCAAGGAACGCGGGCCACGCCGGGTTTCGCCGTTCTTTATTCCCGGCGCGCTGATCAATCTGATTTCCGGGCAGGTGGGTATCCGGTTCGGTTTCAAGGGGCCGAACCATTCGGTTGTGACGGCCTGTTCCACGGGCGCGCATGCCATTGGTGATGCCAGCCGGCTGATCCAGTATGGCGACGCGGATGTGATGATTGCAGGCGGTGCCGAAGCGGCAATCTGCGAGATTGGCATTGCCGGGTTCAACGCCTGCCGGGCGCTAAGCACCAAATATGCGGATGATCCGAAAGCGGCCAGCCGCCCCTATGACGCCGACCGCGACGGGTTCGTGATGGGCGAGGGGGCCGGTGTGGTGGTTCTGGAAGAATACGAACACGCCAAGGCACGCGGGGCCAAGATTTACGCCGAGGTTCTGGGGTATGGTCTGTCGGGCGATGCCTATCACATCACCGCCCCGTCCGAGACCGGCGAAGGCGGAGAGCGTTCGATGCGCGCCGCACTGGGCAATGCCGGGCTGGAGCCAAAGGACGTGGATTACATCAACGCACATGGTACCAGCACGATGGCCGACACGATCGAGCTGAGCGCGGTTGAGCGGTTGCTGGGCGATGCGGCGGGGAATGTAACCATGTCCTCGACCAAATCATGCACCGGGCACCTGTTGGGCGCGGCCGGGGCGATTGAGGCGATTTTCTCGATCCTGGCAATTCGTGATCAGGTGGCCCCGCCGACGATCAACCTGGATAATCAGGCGGTCGAGACACCAATCGATCTGGCCCCGAACGTGAAACGAGAGCGAAAGATCGATGTGGCGCTGTCCAATTCGTTTGGCTTTGGCGGCACCAATGCGAGCGTTGTGTTCGGGAAGGTCAAGTGATGTGGCGCAGCCTGGCGTCCAATATGATAACCATTCTGGCGGTGGCTCTGTTTTTGCTGGCCGGGATGATCCTGTGGGGAAAAAAGCAGTATGTGGCCGAGGGGCCGCTTGAGGCCGCGATCTGTCTGAGGGTCGAACGCGGGGCAAGCATGGCACGGGTCAGCCGCGATCTGGAAAAGGCGGGCGCGCTTAGCAGCGCGGCGATCTTTCGGGTCGGGGCGGATTATACGGACAAGGCTGGCCATCTGAAGGCCGGCAGCTTTCTGGTGCAGCCCGGCGCATCGATGGCCGGGATCGTCGATCAGGTGACCCGTGGCGGGGCCAGTTCCTGCGGCACCGAGGTGGTGTTTCGGGTTGGCGTGACACGCACATTGGCACAGGTGCGAGAGCTGGAGCCAGCGACCAACGCGTTTGTCAAGAAGGCCGAGTTCAACCTGACGCAGGACGAGGCACCGGGTGAATACACGCGCGTGCGCGCCGACCGTGATACCAGGTATCGCATTGCCATGGCCGAGGGCGTGACCAGCTGGCAGGTGGTCGAGGCACTGAAGGCGATGGATATGCTTGAGGGCGAGGTGGCCGATATTCCGGCAGAAGGGATGCTGGCCCCGGATTCGTATGAAATTGGTCCCGGTATGAAGCGGGTCGATATTTTGGCGAGGATGCAGGAAAAGCAGGCATTGCTGATTGCGGCGGCCTGGGAGGGGCGCCAGGACGGGTTGCCGTTGGACAGTCCCGAGGAATTGTTGACCCTGGCGTCGATCATCGAAAAGGAAACCGGTGTGTCACGAGAGCGGGATCAGGTGGCCAGTGTTTTCGTGAACCGGTTGAACCGGGGCATGCGGTTGCAGACCGACCCGACGGTTATTTACGGCATAACCGAGGGTAAGAGGATTCTGGGTCGCGGTCTGAAGCGCAGTGAGCTTAGGAAAGTAACGCGCTGGAATACTTATGTAATTCAGGGGTTGCCGATCACACCGATTGCCAACCCCGGTGTTGCCAGCCTAGAGGCGGCAGCGCACCCTGATGAAACGGATTTTGTGTTCTTTGTGGCAGACGGGACTGGCGGGCACGCGTTTGCCAGCACCCTGCAAGAGCATAACCGCAACGTCGCTGCATGGCGCAAGATCGAGGCCGAGAAGGCCGAGAAGGCAGGGGCGGATAACTGAGTCGGCGGGTGAAAACCTGAATATTTGGTAAATATATCGGACGGTTAGGCGATCTGCCTGATGCGCAATCGCTTGACTCAGCGAACGGTTTCGCGTATAGGTTGTGTCAGGCTAGAAGAAGTGGACAAGCGACCGCAGGGTAATTCCTGTCGGTCGTTTTTTCGTTTCTGTCGTGCGGGGACCATTCACGCGTGAGGTCCAGCAGACATATGACTTTGATTACCCCGGATGACCGAATTTCCAGAACCGCCGACCTTTTACGGTCTTTGGAGGATTCGCTTAGCAACTTGCGGCGGCGGGCAGAAGACCTGCGAACGCAGATTGAGGCCGGGGAGGATGCAGATTTTGTAGATGGCACCAGGCAGGTGGGACAGGTCGATGGCCTGATCCGGTCCTGCCAGAAAGTGGAGGTGAACCTTGTCGAGTATCACAACAAACAATCCGGTATTGCCCAAGGGGGCTATGCCCTTGATCTTGAGCAGGCCAGAACTGAGATCGGGTGCAGATTGGCTCGCCTGCGCGCCTGCGCGGGTACGGGATGAATTTCTGAGTGACCTGGGGGAGGGAGAGCTGTGCGCTCTCCCTTTTTTGTTCGAGTTCTGGGCGATGGATCATCAGTTGCCCCCCGAAGGGGATTGGCGGTCTTGGGTGATTCTGGGGGGACGGGGGGCCGGCAAGACCCGCGCCGGGGCCGAGTGGGTCCGCGCACAGGTCGAGGGAAGCAAGCCGATGGACAAGGGGCGCGCGCGGCGGGTGGCGCTTGTGGGCGAAACATATGATCAGGTGCGCGATGTGATGATCAAGGGGGACAGCGGGATACTGGCCTGCTCTCCGCCCGACCGAAAGCCGGTCTGGAAAGCCAGCGAGCGCAAGTTGATATGGCCGAACGGGGCCGAGGCACAGGCGTTTTCCGCCAGTGACCCCGAGGGGCTGAGGGGACCGCAGTTTGATGCGG
>DAOUPC010000218.1 GCA_030626365.1 Paracoccaceae bacterium | reverse complement strand
GCTATGCGTTGTCTGTCGGGCCCCCGGCGCGATCAATCGCTGCATTCATCACCTGATGCAGGGTTGCGCGATCTTCCTTATAGTACACCCCGACTGCCGGGTGGTCGGTTTTCATCGCTTGTGCCATTGCCGCCAGCAGGTCGCTGTTGTCGTGGTCTTCGGGCAGGTCGCAAACCGACATGTTAAGATTGCCATAGGTGTTGTCGGTCTTGTCGAATGTCACACAAGGCGACAGTACCCGCAGAAACGAAAACCCTTTGTGCGACATTGCCTCGGTGATCATGTCGGCAAGGTGGTGTTGGTGCCCGGCATAGGCCTGACCGACCCAGCTGGCCCCATAACTTAGCAGCATCATCATGGGGTTAAGCGGCACATCACCGTTTTCATAGGGCGTCGAAGATGTTTTGAATCCCAAGGCCGATGTGGGCGAGGTCTGGCCTTTGGTCAGCCCGTAAATCCCGTTGTCAAACACCAGATAGGTCATGTCCACATTGCGCCGGGCCGCGTGTGGAATGTGGCCGCCGCCAATGGCAAAGGCGTCACCGTCACCGCCGACGGCGACAACCGTCAGGGCGTCATTGCCAATCTTGACCCCGGTCGCAACCGGCAAAACGCGGCCATGCAATGTGTGAAACCCGTAGGTGTTGACAAAAAACGGGAACCGCGAGGCGCAGCCGATCCCGGACACCACCACCAGATCCTTATAATCCAGTTCCAGCCGTTTCAGCGCGACGGTCAGCCCCTCGGCCATGCTGAAATATCCACAGCCCGGACACCATGTCGGCAGCGATTTGGAACGATATTCCAAATGGCCATCGGCGCGGATTTCCTCTAGCTTTTCCTCAAGATAGACGGGTTTGACGTGGTGGTTCATGGTTTGCCTCCTGTCATTCGCCAGCTTGCGGCGTGGTGGGGGATTGGCCAGACAACCGCCGGACCTCTGCCAGGATTTCCCTGACTTCTACAGGGCTTCCTGTGGCGCGGGTCAGACGTGTAACCGGGCGGCCAAGTGCGCCCGACACAAGCCCGGCGAATTGCCCCTCATAGTTCAGTTCCGGCACCAGTATTTCGTCGCAGTCATCAAAGAATGCCTGTAACGCGTCCACCGGCAGGGGGGACAGCATCACGACCTTCATCGCGGCGCATTGGATGCCTTCGGCCTGTGCCTCGTACATGGTTTCCAGTATCTCGCCAAAGGTCGAGCCCCAGCCAAGGATGCCCACCTTGACCCGGCCTTCATCGCCAAACCGCTTGTAAACATTCAGCCCCGGATAGTGCACCGCCGCCTTCAGCTTTTCGTGGCGCTTGGTGCTCATGTCCATGTGAATGGCATCATTGGGGCGACCAAGTTCGTTATGTTCCAGCCCGGTGATCGTGTGCATCAACCCGGCGTCCCCCGGCAAGGCCCGTGGTGATATGTGGTTTTCTGTAAACGCATAGCGTTTATAGGGCGCGTCATCCTCCAGCGTGGGCAGCACGCGGGGTTTGGGGGCAAATGATGCTTCGCCAGACGGGAAAACCGTCTCGTAGCGATTGGACAGGTAAAGGTCGATCAGCAGGATCACCGGCGTCTGATAGGTCTCGGCGATGTCAAAGGCCATGCCGGCGCAGCGATAACAGCCCTCGACGTTTGTCGGGGCCAGAACGATCCGCTGGGCATCACCCGAACCGCCGAACACCGCCAGGTTAAGGTCGGATTGTTCGGTTTTGGTCGGCAATCCGGTGGACGGGCCGCCACGCTGGCTGACCACCACCACAATCGGCACTTCGGCCATCACGCCAAGCCCCAGCATTTCGGCCATCAGGGCCAGCCCCGGCCCCGAGGTTGCAGTGGCCGAACGCGACCCGGTATAGCCCGCGCCGATGGTTGCCGCGATGGCCGATATTTCGTCTTCGGTTTGCAGGAATTTGCCCCCAACGGGCGGCATTTCGATGGCCAGCCGTTCCATGATGCTGGTGGCGGGGGTGATCGGATAGCCGAAATAGCTTTGAATCCCGGCCTCCATGAAACCGCGCACGACCGCGCCATTGCCGGTCATCATCACGGCGTCGGATTCGGTTGCCTTGTCTTCGGCCTTGTCGACAACAACCACATCGTCCAGCTTGAAAACCGCGCGCCCCTCTTGCAGGCCAGCATCGAACGCCTTGATGTTGTCATCAATGACGGCCTGTGGCTTTGTGGCGAACTTGGCCTGGATTACCTCGTGGAAAAATTCGGGCGGCAGATCGTACAGCCCGGCAAGATAGCCAAGGATCACGATATTGCGCGACCGCGCGGCATTGGTTGCCTGTTCGGATATCTGGCGGATGCTGAACCCATAGGGGACTTGCGCGGGGTTGATATGGGCGCTGATATGGCCGCCCTCGGCCACCTTGGACACCAGACGATCATCATAGATCACCGCCCCGAAATCGCGCACCTCGCCGACATGCGCAATGGCGTGGGCGTCATTAAGCGAGATCAGAACATCGGATTCCTGTTTCAGCGAATAGGCCTGCTGGCTGGATATACGGATGCGCGAAATACATTTGCCAAAACCGCGGATGTCCGGCGGATAGACGTCAAAGGCGATGACATTGAACCCCATCAGGGCCGCTGCGCGCTTCATTATGTCGCCCGATGCAATCGTGCCGTCCCCGGCTGATCCGCATATTGCGATCTGAATATCTGTCCCGGATTTGTTCATCGTCAATGTGTCCAGAAGGTTGAAGAAAGCTGACCGTTGGCATCGATGCCGATGCGGTTTTCGACGTCGGTATCAAATATCTCGTGGGCCCCTGACATGTTGCGCGCCGCAAGTTCCCCCATGTGGCGGACGTTTTCCCACCCGTGATAGAATTTGTATGCCTTTTCCTGATCGTGCCAGATCTGGCAGATGTCACCGGCGGCCCAGATCGTGTCGTTGCTGGTGCGCAATTGCGGGGTTACCAGCAGCCCGCGTTCAATATCCACGTCCGCCTTAAGCATGAATTCCACGGATGATGTCAGTCCGCAAAACGACATGACCACGTCGCCGGTCACTTCGCTGGCGTCCGCAAGCGTGACGCAACATGCGGATTTTTTGGCAGCATCACGCGACACACCCACAGGGCGCTGGTTACGGAACACGGTCATGCCCCTTGCCTCAAGCGCGTTCAGCAGTCGGTCGCGTTCCTGCGCGGTGACTTCGTGGGGCCAAAAGGTCTGGGGGGTGGCAATCAGCGATACGTTATAGCCGGTATCAAGCAGCGTCAGCGCCAGATCAATGCCGATCATGTCGCCGCCGATCATGATGGCGGTTCCGCCCTTTGGCAGGTCGCGGTACAGCCGCATTGCCGCCTCGAACGATCCAAACCCGTGCATCAGGCCGGCAAACCCGGTCAGGTTTTCCGGCAGATAGCCACGCCCACCGGCACACACCAGCAGCCGGTCATAGGACACGTCCTCTTGATGGGCCAGGGTGATCAGTTGTTTTGAACCATCCACGTCAACCACGCGACTGCGGCGGCGAAGATTGATATCCATGTCGTCATAATGCGCGGGCGGCACGTCAAGCAATTCGCGCCAGTCGTGGCGGCCCCGAAACACCTGCGGCAGGTCATAGCGGTTATAAAACGGCAGGCTGTCCATGGTGATCATGGTGATCCGGCATTTTTCGTCGGCCTGGCGCAGGGTCATCGCCGCGCCAAACCCGGCGCTGCCACTGCCAATAATCACGTGATGCAATTGTGCGGCCATCAATCAGAACTCCCGCATGACAAGTTGGTTACGGGTGATCGATATGCATTTGGTTGGGCAGACATTGTAACAGGCCCCACAGCGGATACATTCGTTGTTGTCGATCCAGATCGCCCCGACGTGGTTCCATTCGCCGGTTTCCTGCAAGGCGCCATAGGTGCCATCTTCGTTGATCTTGATCCCCTCGACCATCTTGATACAGTTTTTTGGCGCGACCTCGATACAGGCCCGGCAATAGATGCAGTTATCGACGTCGATCTTATAGTTGAGGTTGCAAAGATAGCACCGCTTTGCCTCTTCGTTCGCCAGATCGCCGCCATAACCCTTTTCCACTTCCTGGTCGAGGTTGACACTGCGCGATTGGATGTCTTCGGTTGGCATGTGGGTGCGCGGGATGAAATCATAGGCCCGTTCGCGCAATGGCTCGGTGACCTGTTCGATGCGCACCAACTGGCGATACCGGGGTTTGCCCATCAGCCATGTGTCGATGCCCTTGGCAACCTCGCGCCCCTGGCCGACCGCCTCGATTACCGTGCTTGCGCCCTTGACGTAATCACCGGCGGCAAACACACCGTCCAGCGATGTCATGCCCTCGGAATTGATCCCGGCGTTTTTCCAGCGATCCAGTACAAGGTCGGCGTCCAGAAAACCGTGATCGGTCCGCTGGCCGATGGCCACCAGCAGGGTGTCGCATTCGATCTGAAACTCTGAACCGTCAATGGCAATGGCCTTGCGTCGCCCGTTTTCGCGCCAGCCGCCCAACCGGTTCTGCACGAATTCGACAGCTTCCAGCGCGCCCTGATCGTTGGCATGCAGCGCAACCGGGGTGCGCAGCCCAAGAAATGCAACATTTTCGCTTTTGGACTCAAGGATCTCATCCTTGGTGACGGGGATGTATTCTTCGGTGGTGCGCAGATGAATGGTGACTTCTTCTGCCCCCATCCGGCGGGCGACCCGTGCGCAATCCAGCGCGGTGAACCCGGCCCCAACAACCGCCACACGTTTGCCAACGGTTTTTTTAACGCCGCGGTGCATCTCAAGCAGGAAATCAAAGCCGTATTCGATGTTGGTAATGGTTTCGACCGCCCCGGC
>DAOUPC010000115.1 GCA_030626365.1 Paracoccaceae bacterium | reverse complement strand
TGCTCTCGAAACCATCGCCGGGGGGGGTAAACGCCCCGTTGATGAAATGGCCGAACCTGTCGCCCTGATCCACCAGCCACGCCAGTGCCTCGGCTGCGGTTTCCGGGGCGGGGCCATATTCCATGGTTTCGAATTTGTCTTTGATGGTCATGGGTTTTCTCGGTTCATATGCTCGGGTTATAACAGCGCCCAGATGGGCAGTTTAGCCCATTGCGTGGCGATAAAGGGCGGAATAGGTGCCGGTCACGTGATGTTCCAACTGGCGTTCAATGTCGCCCAACAGCGAACTGGCCCCAAAGCGGAACAGGTCTGGCCGCAGCCAGCGGTCGCCCAGTTCTTCCTTGATCAGGGCCAGATACACCAGCGCATCCTTGGCCTTGGATATGCCGCCTGCGGGCTTGTACCCGATGCGAAATCCGGTGCGTTCGTGGTAATCACGGATCGCCCGGATCATCACCAGCGACACGGGCAGCGTGGCATTGATGCTTTCTTTTCCGGTCGAGGTCTTGATGAAATCCGCACCGGCCATCATGCACACCACGGATGCGCGCGCGACATTGCGCAGCGTGCCCAACTCTCCGGTGGCAAGGATTGCCTTGATGTGGGCATCGCCACAGGCGGCGCGAAAGGTCTGCATTTCCTCATAAAGGGCCTGCCAGTTTCCCGACAGCACATGGCGGCGTGAAATGACGATGTCGATTTCGCCCGCCCCTGCCTTGACGCTTTCGCCTATCTCGGCGACCCGCAAATGAAACGGCGACAGCCCGGCCGGAAAGCCGGTGCTGACGGCGGCCACGGGAATGGCGCTGCCGGCCAGCGCATCAACTGCCGGGGCAATCATATCGTGATAGACACAGACCGCCCCCACGGTGATCGGCCCCATGCCCAACGCGTCCAGAATATCGGGCCGCACGGGTTGGCGTGCCTTGGCGC
Source organism: Paracoccaceae bacterium (assembly GCA_030626365.1). GTDB lineage: Bacteria > Pseudomonadota > Alphaproteobacteria > Rhodobacterales > Rhodobacteraceae > NVQY01. The sequence continues at coordinate 7,246 of DAOUPC010000115.1, read as the reverse complement.
ACAGGCGGCGCACCCGGTTGGCGGTATCATCACCCGCCAGTGTGGTCAGGTCGATGCAGGTCAGTGCGCGCAGCAACCATGCCGCCTGATAATCCTTTTTCACCGAACGACGCCCCGGCAGGGTCGCGGCGCGCCGTTCAATGGCCGAGGTGTTGGCCTGCACAGAGCGCACCCACTGCATGTCCAGGGGAATGCCCGGATTGCGCGGTTCGGTCACCTGTGGAAGGTACGCGGTACGCGGTAGGGTTTGTGTTTCCATCTGCGATCCCCTGATGGTGTGCGCCGGAGTGTTGTCGGGTGGCAAATTCGCACGGGCGCACAGGCTTGGCAAGCAAACCCGTGCCGGTGCGGGTGGCAAATGCGAAAGATGCACGCGCAATTCATGTTGCGAATCGTTCGCAATAGTATTGACATTGTTGCGAATGGTTCGCATATGTATCACCGAATGACAGATATGCTCAGAGGAACAAAGGTGACTTTTCGCCATTATGTGCTTGTTGGTTTGCTGGCGGTGCTGGTCTTGGCGATTGCACCGGTGCGCGCCACGGCGCAGGACCCTTTGCGCATTGTGGCCACCACCGGCATGATTGCCGATGCGGCGCGTCAGGTTGGCGGTGATCTGGTCGAGGTAAGGGGGCTGATGGGGCCGGGGGTCAATCCGCATTCCTATCGCCAGACCCGCACCGACCTCGTGGCCATGATACGGGCCGATCTGGTGTTGTGGCACGGGCTGTACCTTGAGGCCCAGATGGAAGGTTTCTTTCACGATCTGGCGCGCAAGCGCAACGTGGTCGCCGTGGCCGAGGCCATTTCACGCGACAAACTGCGCGGTCACGACAACTATGCCGACAAGTTTGATCCGCACGTATGGATGACCCCGCTGTTGTGGAAGGACGTGGTGGACGAAGTACAAAGGGCCCTAAGCAAGGCGCGGCCAGAATCTGCCACGATCTTTGCCGCCAATGCCGCACGGCATCAGGGTGATCTGGACCGGCTGGCCGATTATGCCGCCCGCAGCATGGCCAAAGTGGCGCAAGACAATCGCGTGCTGCTGACGGCGCATGATGCGTTTGGCTATTTCGGGGCCTCTTTTGGCTTTGAGGTGCTGGGCATTCAGGGCATTTCAACCGAAAGTGAGGCCGGGCTGAACCGGATCGGCATGTTGGTTGATTTGCTGGTCGAACGCCAGATCGCCGCTGTTTTTGTCGAAAGCTCGGTCTCGGACCGTTCTGTCCGGGCTGTGGTCGAAGGGGCCGCCGCGCAGGGGCACCAGTTGAAGATTGGCGGCGAACTGTTTAGCGATGCAATGGGCGAGGCTGGTACATATGAAGGCACGTATATAGGTATGATTGATCATAACGTGACCATGATTGCCACGGCGCTGGGCGCAGATGTGCCGGCGCGCGGCATGGATAACAAACTTTCGGTGGGATTCTGACACTATGCTTGAACTGGCTTCGACACATGGAACAGTACCCGGCGAAACAGGGCTGGAAAACAGCCCGCTGGTGGTGCGTGGCCTGACCGTTTCCTATGGCCAGAAACCTGCCGTATTTTCGGTTGATATGACGGTACAGACCGGCACTATGACGGCCATTATCGGCCCCAACGGGGCGGGCAAATCGACGCTTCTCAAGGCGGTGCTGGGGATCGTCAAACCGTTGTCGGGGCAGGTGCAGGTGTTTGGCAAAACGCTGAATGCTCAGCGGGGGCGCATCGCCTATGTGCCGCAACGCGCCAGCGTTGACTGGGATTTCCCGACACGGGTGATTGATGTGGTGCTGATGGGGCTTTATCGCCAGCTTGGCCTACTGGGCCGGGTACGTGCGCAGCATATGGCGCGCGCGACGGATTGTCTGGACCGGGTGGGTATGCGTGACTTTGCAAACCGTCAGATCGGCCAGCTTTCGGGTGGTCAGCAACAGCGGATATTTCTGGCCCGCGCGCTGGCGCAGGATGCCGACCTGTATCTGCTGGACGAACCCTTTGCCGGGGTTGATGCGGCGACGGAAAAGGCCATTATCAGCGTGCTGAAATCACTGCGCGCCGAGGGCAAGACAGTGGTTGCGGTGCATCATGACCTGACCACCGTGGCCGAATATTTCGACAATGTGTTCCTGATCAACACCCGTAAGGTGGCCGAGGGTCCGGTGGCAACGGCATTTAGTGCCGACACGCTTCAGCTGACCTATGGCGGGCGGCTGGCCACGGCGCAGATCGATCAACTGGCGCAGGTGCCGGGGTAAGACGATGATTGTCGACGCTCTTTTGCTTCAACTGGGTTACAATGCCACGCTGGTTGCGCTGGGCGCGACCCTTTTGGGGATATCGGCGGGTGTGACGGGCACGTTCCTGTTTTTGCGTAAACGTGCGCTGGTCAGCGATGCGATTTCGCACGCAACCCTGCCGGGGGTCTGTCTGGCATTCATCATCATGGTGGGCATGGGCGGGGACGGGCGCAACCTGATCGGGCTGCTGGCCGGATCGGCGGTTTCTGCCTCGGTTGGTTTGTTGTGCCTTAGCTGGCTGACCCGCCACACGCGACTGGCCGAAGATGCGGCGATTGGCGTGATCCTTTCGGTGTTCTTTGGCCTTGGGATTGTCCTGCTGACAGTGATCCAAACCATGAGTTCGGGCCGTCAGGCCGGGCTTGAGGGGTTCCTGCTGGGGTCAACCGCCGGCATGTTATGGGCCGATGCAATGGTGGTTGCGGTTGGCGGCGCGGTTGTTCTGGCGCTGATCCTGTTGTTGCGCCGCCCCATGACGCTGGTGGCGTTTGACCCGGAATATGCGGCCGCGCGCGGGTTGCCGGTGGACCGCATTGATCTGGCGATGATGGGGCTGGTGATGGCGGTTACGGTTGTTGGCCTCAAGATCGTTGGGCTGATCTTGATTGTTGCGCTGCTGATCATTCCCCCCGTTACCGCCCGGTTCTGGACCGAGCGGTCTGACCGTGTGGTCCTGCTGGCCGGGCTGATCGGCGGGTTTTCCGGCTATGTGGGCGCGGGCCTGTCGGCGTCGGCCCCAAACCTGCCTACGGGACCGATCATTGTGCTGGTCGGGTTCACCTGTTTTGTCATTTCTTTGTTGCTGGCCCCCAACCGGGGCGTGCTGGCCGCTGTGCTGGGCCATCTGCGGTTCCAGCGCCGGGTGCATCTGCGTCAGGGATTGCTGGCGCTGGCCCAAAGCCAGCCGATTTACGAAAACCTGACCCTGCGGTTGCTGCGCCGGGCGGACCTTGTGCGGGCTGACGGTGTGGCCACCGAAACGGGCCGGGCGCGTGCCGCCAAGGCGCTGCGTGACGAAAAGCGCTGGGAAGTGGTGCGGGCCGATCAGGCGCACGAGGCGGCGGCGGCGCTTTATGACGGGTTGCGCGACATTGAAACGGTGCTGACCCGCGATCAGATCGTCGATATCGACGCGCGCATAGGCGGCCCGCAAGGGGTAGGCGCATGAGCGGCGCTGAGTTTGTCCCCCTGTCCCTGACCCCGCTGTTGATCGGTATCTTTGCCGCTGTTGCCTGTGCGCTGCCCGGTAACTTTCTGGTGCTGCGCCGTCAGGCGTTGATTGGCGATGCGATCAGCCATGTGGTGTTGCCGGGGATCGTCGTGGCGTTTCTGGCCACTGGGGTGATTGCCGCAGGGCCAATGATGCTGGGGGCCGGGGGGGCGGCGGTTGTGGCCGTGATCCTGATTGAGGCAATCCGCCGTCTTGGCCGGATCGAACCGGGCGCGGCGATGGGGGTGGTGTTTACCTCGATGTTTGCGGTCGGTGTTTTGTTGCTTGAACAGTCGGACACATCGTCGGTGCATTTGGATGTGGAACATGCGCTGTTTGGCAATCTGGAAAGCCTGATCTGGCTGGATGCCACCGGGTGGGCGTCGTTGCTGGACCCTGATGCCCTGCGCGGTGTGCCGGTCGAACTGCCCCGGATCGCCGTTACACTGGTCGGGGTTATCCTGTTCACGGTGATCTTCTGGCGGCCGCTGAAGCTGTCGACCTTTGACGAAGGGTTCGCGCGCACGCTGGGCGTTCGCACCAATGTTCTGGGAATGGCGCTGGTGATTGTCGCGGCGATTTCCGCCGTTGCGGCGTTTGATGCGGTGGGGTCGATCATCGTGATTGCCATGTTCATCTGCCCGCCCGCAGCGGCGCGGCTGATGACCAACCGGCTGGAACATCAGATCGGCTGGAGCGTGGTTTTCGCCGTTGCCTCGGCGGTTCTGGGCTATGTTCTGGCGGGGTACGGACCGCTGTGGCTGGGCGCGCGCGATGCGGTCAGTGCGGCGGGCATGATCGCCACGGTTTCGGGGATTATTCTGGCCATAACTGCGGTTGCCGGCCCTTGCCGGACACGCAGCGGAGCGCCGGTTCAGGACTGATCATTCCGTTGGTAGAATCGCGTGGGGCCATGCTAGGTATAGCGGTATGTCCCATCACACCCACAACACCGGCCCCAATATCAGCGATGCACGCCCGGTTATCCGTCAACTGGACGAGGCCGCGATCAATCGCATTGCGGCGGGCGAGGTGGTGGAACGGCCTGCCTCGGCGGTTAAGGAACTGGTGGAAAACGCGATTGACGCGGGGGCCACGCGGATTGGCATTGAAACTGCCGGGGGGGGCAAAACCCTGATCCGGGTCACGGATGATGGCTGTGGGATTGCGCCGGGTGATCTGGCGCTGGCGCTGTCGCGTCATGCGACCTCAAAAATCGACGGATCGGACCTGCTTAATATCCACACATTCGGTTTTCGTGGCGAGGCGCTGCCGTCGCTGGGTGCGGTTGGCCGGCTGAACATCACCAGCCGGGTGGCCGGACAGGATGCGGCCCAGATCCGGGTCGAGGGCGGCACCATGGGCGCGGTGAAACCCGCCGCCCTGCGCATTGGCACGGTGGTCGAGTTGCGCGATCTGTTTTACGCCACGCCCGCACGGCTGAAATTCATGCGCACCGACCGGGCCGAGGCACAGGCCATCAACGATGTGATAAAACGGCTGGCCATGGCCGAACCTTCGATCGGGTTTACCCTGCGTGATGTGACAGGTGGTGGGCAGGGGCGTGTGGTGTTCCGGGCGGACGCGGAAAACGGTGATTTGTTCGATGCGCTTCAGGCGCGACTGGCGCGGGTACTGGGGCGTGAATTTGCCGATAATTCACTGGCCATTGATGCCACGCGGGACGGCCTGCGGTTGTTTGGCTATGCGGCATTGCCGACCTATTCGCGCGGGGCGGCGGTGGCGCAGTTTCTGTTCGTCAATGGTCGCCCGGTCAAGGACCGGATGCTGACCGGCGCGTTGCGGGCCGCCTATTTCGACTTTCTCAGCCGTGACCGTCACCCGGTGGCGGCGCTGTTTCTGGACTGCGACCCGGAACTGGTGGATGTTAACGTGCATCCGGCCAAATCCGAGGTCCGGTTTCGTGATCCCGGCCTTGCGCGCGGGTTGATCGTGTCGGCCCTGCGCCATGCGCTGGCTGGGGCCGGGCACCGCGCATCAAGCACTGTGGCGGCGGGCGTGCTGGGGGCGATGACACCTGAAGGGGCACCCGATCAGGGCGCGCGGATTTATCAGATGGACCGCCCGTCGCTGGGCGCACGTCAGGCCGCCTATGCCGCACAGGCGCCGGGCTTTGCCGAAATGCAGAACCAGTTTAGCGGGCAACTGATTGAGGAACCCTTGGGTGGTCCCTTTGGCGATACCCCGCCGGCACAAGAACCTTCGCTGCAAAAACTGCCACTGGGGGCCGCGCGCGGGCAGGTGCATGAAAACTATATCATTGCCCAGACCGAAACCGGCATGGTCATCGTCGATCAGCACGCCGCGCATGAACGTCTGGTCTATGAGAAACTGAAACGCCAGATGGCCGAGAATGGCGTGGCCGCACAGGCGCTGCTGATCCCCGAAATTGTCGAACTGTCCGAAGGTGACGCGGCGCGGGTGCTGGAAATCGCCCCGGAACTGGCCCGGTTGGGCCTGACAATCGAACCCTTTGGCGGTGGCGCGGTGGCGGTGCGTGAAACCCCGGCAATTCTGGGTGAAGTGAACGCCGGTGCGATGATCCACGATATTCTGGACGAGTTGGCCGATCTTGGGTCCAGCCAGTCGGTGCAGGCCCGGATTGAGGCGATCCTGAGCCGGGTTGCCTGCCACGGCTCGATCCGGTCGGGGCGCCGGATGCGCGCAGAAGAGATGAATGCGCTTTTGCGCGAGATGGAGGCAACGCCGCATTCCGGCCAGTGTAACCACGGGCGCCCCACCTATGTGGAACTGAAGCTGGCCGATATTGAACGGCTGTTTGGACGCACATGATAACAATTGGTGATCAAACCTATGCGCTGGATGATCCGGTGGTGATTGCGGCCCTTGTGGGGGGCGCGATTGTGGTGCTGGTTCTGTTGCTGCTGGTCCTGTCCTTGCGGGCCACGCGCCGGTCCGCCCGGATGGCGGAACCTTTGGCACGCCAACTGGCCGCGCTGGGCCAGAATGTGCAGGCGCTGGGCATGGGGCAGGCGCAGTTGCAAGGCGGGTTGCAGACGGCGTCAGATACGCAGGCAAATGCGCAGGTGCAGGTGATTCAGGTGGTCGAGGCGCGGCTTTCGGACCTGCAGACCCAAATGAATGACCGCTTGGCGGATAATGCCGCGCGCGCGGCCCGCGCGCTGGCCGAGATGCAGGAACGCATGAAGGAAACGCTGCATGGCAGTTCCAAACAGACCGCGACATCGCTGACGCAATTGCAGGAACGCCTGGCGGTGATCGACAAGGCGCAGGACAATATCACCAAGCTGTCTGGCGATGTTCTGGGCCTTCAGGATATCCTGAGCAACAAACAGACCCGCGGGGCATTTGGTGAAATTCAGCTGAACGATATCGTGTCCAAGGCGCTGCCCCGCGACAGCTATCAAATGCAGGCGACGCTGAGCAACGGCAAGCGGGCCGATTGCCTGATCCATTTGCCCAACCCGCCGGGCCCGATTGTCATCGACAGCAAATTCCCGCTTGAGGCCTATGAGGCGCTGCGCCGGGCGGAAACAAAACCCGAGATGGCCGAGGCGAAACGGATGATGATCACGTCTGTCCGGGTGCATATCAAGGCCATATCCGAGCGTTATATCCTTGAGGGCGAAACCGCCGACGGGGCGCTGATGTTCCTGCCTTCGGAAGCTGTTTACGCCGAACTGCACGCCAATTTCGGCGAGATCGTGCGCGAGGGCTTTGCGGCGCAGGTGTGGATCGTCTCGCC
>DAOUPC010000181.1 GCA_030626365.1 Paracoccaceae bacterium | reverse complement strand
CTCCATCTGCATGATGCAAACACCGGTTTCTGCATCCCCCGCCATGATCGCACGATGGATTGGCGCCGCACCCCGCCAACGCGGCAACAATGACGCGTGAATATTCAAGCAGCCATTTGCAGGTGCATCCAGAATCGCTTGTGGCAGGATCAGCCCATAGGCCACCACCACGGCGATATCCGCCTTAAACGCGCGAAATTCATCCTGCTCGGGTAGCCCTTTCAGCGAAATGGGGTGGCGCACCGTCAGGCCCAGTGCCTCGGCTTTGGCCTGCACCGGTGAGGGGCGGTCCTTTTTGCCCCGCCCGGCGGGGCGTGGTGGCTGGCAGTAAACGGCGGCAATTTCATGCCCGGCCTCAATCAGTGCCTCAAGCACCGGAACCGAAAAATCAGGCGTTCCCATAAAGACGATTCTCATCGTGTTACCCCTGTTTTGCGCGCTTTGCGCAGCAGCATGTCGCGTTTCACCTTGCTTAGGTTGTCGAAATACATCCGCCCGTTCAGATGGTCGATCTGGTGTTGCACGCTGGTTGCCTCAAGCCCGACAAAATCGCGCTGGGTGATCACCCCGGTTTCATCCAGAAACTGCACCGTCACCGCACGTGGGCGTTTGATGGTCGCGGACAGGCCCGGCAGGTTTGGGCTGGCCTCTTCGTGGCTGCGCAATTCGACCGAGGCATGCAGTACCTCGGGATTGGCCAGCCTTACCACCCGCCCCCTCTTGGTCGAGCCATCGACCACCGCCAACCGCAACATCACGCCGATCTGTGGCGCGGCAAGGCCAACACCCGGCATTGCCTCCATCGTGTCGATCATGTCGTTCCAGATCGCGCGGATATCATCCGTGATCTCATCCACCGGGGCGGCCGCCGTCCTAAGACGTTTGTCCGGCCACGGCAGGGTTGTCAGCACCGCCATCCTAGCCGCGCGCCATTTCGCGTTTCAGCTTTTGCATCTTGCGGGTGATCATCTGACGCCTCAGCGGTTTAAGATAGTCGATGAACAGCTTGCCGTTCAGGTGGTCAATCTCGTGTTGCACGCAGGTGGCCCACAGCCCGTCAAATGTTTCTGACTGCTGGTTTCCATCCCGGTCGATCCAGGTGACATCAACCACGGCCGGGCGGGTCACTTCGCCGTATTGTTCGGGGATCGACAGGCAGCCTTCGTCATAGACGTTGGTTTCATCCGATGCGGCCACGACCTTGGGGTTGAACATCACGGTGGGGCGGGGGGTGGCCCCTTCTTCCTTGATGCAGTCCAGCACAATCAACCGGTCCAGCACGCCAACCTGCGGCGCGGCCAAACCAATGCCGGGGGCCTCGTACATGGTTTCCAGCATGTCATCGGCCAGTGTGCGCAACGCATCCGAAAGGTCAGCCACCGGGGCGCAGACCTTTTTCAGGCGTGGATCGGGATGGATCAGGATATTTCGTTTCATGGGTACCGGGCTGTTTTGGGTTACGGCACAGCATTTAGGCGATTGTCCGGCGCGCCGCAACGCCTGCCCCTTGCGCCCGGCGCAATTCCAGCTAGCTTGCCGCGCGACCAAAGGAGATATCCATGAATTTTGACACCCCCATCGAGCGCCGCGGCACCCACAGCGGCAAGTGGGACAAGATGCAGGCCCTTTATGGCGTATCGCCCGATGATGGGCTGGCCATGTGGACGGCTGATTCCGACTATGCCAGCGCGCCTTGCGTGATTGACGCGGTACACAGTGCCGCCGAACATGGGGTGTTCGGCTATTCCTGGCAATATCCGGATTACCTCGAAGCAATCCGCTGGTGGATGAAAACGCGCCATAACTGGGAGATCGACACAGATTGGATCCTGACCTCGCAAGGTCTTGGCAATGCCATTGCACTGTGTCTGGATGTCTGGAGCGACCCCGGTGACGGCGTGGTGATTTTTCCGCCCGTCTATCACGAATTTGCCAGCAAGATTAACAAGACCGGGCGGCGCGTGGTTGAATGCCCGCTGGTGCGCAAAGGCGACACCTATGCGCTGGATCTTGATGATGCGCAAAGCCGGTTGACCGGTTCGGAAAAGTTGCTGATCTGGTGTTCCCCACAAAACCCCTCGGGTCGGGTCTGGACACCGGAAGAACTGCGCGCTGTGGCGGAATTTGCCGAACGCAACGATCTTATCCTGCTCTCGGATGAAATCCACCATGATCTGGTCTATCCCGACAGTCATTTCACGCCGATGGATGTCGCCGCAACCGACATCCGCCACCGGATGGTTTACCTGACGGCAGCCTCCAAGACCTTCAACATTGCCGGCCAGCGTACCGGCAACATGATCATCCCCGACCCTGATCTGCGCGCCGCGATGGCGCACCGCTTATATACACTGGACTATGGCCCCAGCATGCTGGGCGTGCAGATGATCACGGCCGCCTATTCTGTCCAGGGGGCCGAATGGGTGGATGCCCAGATTGCATATCTTGATGGCAACCGGCGGATTTTTGACGAGGCAGTTAACGCGATTCCCGGTGTGCGGTCGCTGCGGCTTCAATCCACGTATCTGGCATGGGTGGATTTTTCGGGTACCGGCATGTCACCCGATGAAATCACCGCGCGTATCCGTGACGATGCGCGAATTGCCGTATCTTTGGGATCACAATTTGGTCCCGGTGGCGAAACCTTCCAACGGTTCAACCTTGCCACCCAGCGCGCGCGGATCGTCGAAGCCTGTGAACGGCTGCAAGCGGCCTTTGGCGATCTGCAATAGGGCCTTACTTGCTCAGCAATCCGACCGGGGCCTGCGGGTCGCGGAAAAAATCCAGCGGGGCCTGATCCAGCGCGGTGGTGTTACGCTTGAATTCGTAACGCATCTCGCCGGATTCGGCCTCGGAGGCGACGATCAGACACTGATAGATATGTTGCCCACCATCATAAATATCGACCAGCCCACGCAGCGCCGGCGCGGTTTCTTCCTCTACTGCGAACCCGTCTTTCCACAGGCGCAGCACCGGGTGAAATTCATCCCCCACCAACACCCTTAATCGGCTGGTCTTTTTCAGGGCGGCCAACTGGGCCGCTTTCAGGCCCTCGCGGACCTCTTTGGACATATAGGTGGACATGGCGGCAGCCTTTCGCAGAATGTTGGCAACAAGGTGAACCGGGACAGGCGAAATTCAAGCTCCGATACACAGGCCTTACTTTCTAACCCGAATTCGTTGCCCAAAGGTAGCACCCAGACAAATCAATCCCAAAAACCGGATGTGCGCGAATGCACGGCACCTGCGCGCGGGTGGCCATAGGCGCTGCTGGCAGGTGCCCTATTTAGGGGGCAGGCACGGCAAAGGAGAACGCAAATGGGGCTGCTGATCGACGGTATCTGGCATGACAAATGGTACGACACCAAAAACAGCGGCGGCGCATTTCGCCGGGCCGACGCGCAGTTTCGCAACTGGGTCACGGCGGATGGGGTCGCGGGGCCGTCGGGCGTGGGTGGCTTCGGGGCTGAACCGGGGCGCTATCACCTTTATGTCAGCCTTGCCTGCCCCTGGGCGCACCGCGCGCTGATATTTCGTAACCTCAAAGGATTAAAGGATATTATCGACATCTCTGTGGTGCATCCCGATATGCTGTCGGATGGCTGGACCTTTGCGCGGGATGATCACGGGGCCACCGGCGATACCCTGTTCGGGTCCGGTTTTGCCCACCAGATATATACCCGCGCCGATCCAAAATTCAGCGGTCGCGTGACCGTGCCGATCCTGTGGGATAAACAGCAAAACACCATCGTTTCCAACGAAAGTTCCGAAATCATCCGCATGTTCAATTCCGCCTTTGACGGATTGACCGGCAACCGGGCCGATTTCTGGCCGCAAGCGCTGCGTTCCGGGATCGAGGCGGTGAATGCGCGGGTTTACGATACCGTCAACAATGGTGTCTATAAGTGTGGATTTTCCACAACTCAGGCGGCATATGACGCCGCCGTGGGGCCGTTGTTCGACAGTTTTGACTGGCTCGAATCACGTCTGGCGACCAATCGTTATCTGACTGGCGAGCAGATAACCGAGGCCGACTGGCGGCTGTTCACCACGCTGATCCGGTTTGATCCGGTCTATCATCTGCATTTCAAATGCAACCGCAAAAGGCTGATCGACTATCCCAACCTTTGGGGGTTCACCCGCGAGTTGTATCAATGGCCCGGCGTGTCGGAAACGGTTGGAATGCAGCATATCGTGCGCCACTATCACTATAGCCATGACACGATAAACCCGCACCGGATCATCCCGGCGAACCCGGTTCTGGACTATCACGAACCGCATGGACGGGACCGGCAACCGGGTCAGCGCGGGGCGGCGTAATGCTCGACCATTGCGGCCAGATCCTCGGGGGGGTTGGCGCTTTGGACATAGGCGCAGGCATTGGGACTGTGGGCAAAAATTGACCCGTCCGAGAAAAAGCTGGTGTTGGTCACAAAAAGCACCCGCGTATCAGGGCGGCGATAGCTGGCAAAATCGGCCACCGCCAGGGCGCTGCCCTGATCAAGAACCAGATCAAGAACGATGATCTGGAAATCACTGCCGCACAAAGCAAAAATCGCGTCTTCCTGACTGTGCGCCAGAGTCACCTCTGCGCCCAGTCGCTCCAGATGCCGCTGCCAGAGCAATCCAAGCTCTGGTTTGCTCTCTACGATCAAAACCTTCATTCTTTGATACCTGATACTTTGCCTCACCATAACGTGGGCCCCTTGCCTTTAACAGGTGATGTAACCAGCATCTTAACAATTGGTTAATGAAACCCTAAGCGGTGCCAGTATTGCCCCGAACGTCTGTGTATCAGGCTGAAATCCGCTTGAAACCGGCATTGTTGGCGATTCTGTTCACCCAAGGTGATACCGCTGCCCGCGCGCGCCAATCACCGCGCCAATCACCGGCCCGCATCGATACGGGCCGGCATATGGGCCGTACTTGCCATTGTAAGTGCCTAAACGCTAATGTGATTCATCTCAATTCAGGAATTTTCATTTATGCGCCTATTCCCTGCCCTTGTGGCGACCATCGTCTTTTCCACACCGGTTTTTGCCCAATGCGGCGGGTCGTTTTCCGGCTTTGTTTCGGGCCTCAGAACCGAGGCGGTCCAGTCCGGCCATGACCGTGCCACGGTCGATACATTCTTTCGCAACGTCAAAAAGGATACCGCGGTCCTGAAGGCGGATCGCGCACAGGGGGTATTCCAGAAGCCCTTTATCGAATTTTCCCGCCGCCTGATATCGCAGAACAGGATCGACAAGGGCAAGAAAATGTCCCGCAAATACGATGCGGTGTTTAACCGGATCGAAACGCAATACGGCGTGTCGCGCGGCGTGCTTTTGGCGTTCTGGGCGTTTGAAACCGACTATGGCGGATTTCAGGGCAACTTCAACACGCTGAACGCGCTTGTTACCCTGTCCCATGATTGCCGGCGACCCGAATTGTTCCGCCCCCAGATTTTTGCCGCGCTGTCGCTTTATGAACGCGGCGACTTTGATCCGGCCCGCACGACCGGCGCCTGGGCGGGCGAAATTGGCATGGTCCAGATGTTGCCCCGTGATATCCTGGAAAACGGCACGGATGGCGATGGGGACGGCAAGGTCAACCTGAAAACCTCGGCCCCGGATGCGCTGATGTCGGGCGCAAAGATGCTGTCTGAACTGGGCTGGCGCGCCGGTGAACCCTGGCTGCAAGAGGTGCGCGTGCCCAAGGGGCTGGATTGGTCGAAAACCGGCCCCGCCCAAAGTCAGAGCGTGGCCAGTTGGGCCAGACAAGGCGTCACCCCCCGGAGCGGAAAGCTTGGCCCGTCCGGGCTGGAGGCCTCAATCATCCTACCGCAGGGGCGCAAGGGCCCGGCCTTTATCGCCTATCCGAACTTTCGGGTATATTTTGAATGGAATCAAAGCTTTGTCTATGTTCTGACCGCGGCTTATTTTGCCAATCGGCTGGAAGGGGCCAAGGTCTATGATGTCGGGGCACCCGATACAGGGCTAAACGGGGCGCAGATGAAACAGCTTCAGAAAAAGCTGAAGGCACACGGGTATGACGTGGGCAAAGTGGACGGAATTCTGGGGGCCCGTACGCGGTTGGCCATACAGGCCGAACAGACGCGTCTGGGCCTGCCTGCCGATGCCTGGCCGACGGCGGACCTGTTGTCACGGCTTTAGG
>DAOUPC010000295.1 GCA_030626365.1 Paracoccaceae bacterium | reverse complement strand
CCAGATCATGCAGCGCGGCAATGGCCATTACGGTTGCCGGTTTGACCGGGTCGGAAACGGCAATGGCGGCGGCGATCTGCCCGTCTATGGCGGCATAAAGCGGCGTCTTGCCCCCGGCGGCCAGTTCGCCACCGGCAATGTGCAGATCGGCCAGATCAATGCCTTCGCGGATCATCAGGCGGTCGGCACCAACCAGCACCGTGTGCCCGTCAACCGTGGCACGCACCCCGTATCCGGTGATGGATTCGAAATCCATAATGTTGGGCAGGGCGGTCCCTTTGGTCTGTGTTGTGGCCTGAGTTTCGGCCTGTGCTGCACGCACTATGGCCTGGGCAATCGGGTGTTCTGAATCGCGTTCAACCGCAGCGACAAGGCGCAGAACCCCGGCGTGGGTGAACCCGTCCGCCAGCCTAAGGTCGGTCAGTTCCGGGCGCCCTTCGGTCAGGGTGCCGGTTTTGTCCAGGGCAACCACGTTGACGCCCTGAAGACCTTGCAGGGCATCCCCTTTGCGAAACAGAACCCCCATTTCGGCGGCCCGCCCGGTGCCCACCATGATCGAGGTGGGCGTGGCCAGCCCCATGGCGCAGGGGCAGGCGATGATCAGCACACCAATCCCGGCAATCAACGCATAGCTTAGCGCCGGATCCGGCCCGAACATCAGCCAGACCAGTACCGTCAGCCCGGCCAGCCCCATGACGGCAGGCACGAACCACAGGGTAATCTGGTCCACCAACCCCTGAATCGGCAGCTTGGCCCCCTGGGCCTGTTCGACCATGCGGATGATCTGGGCCAGCGTTGTATCCGCCCCCACCCGTGTCGCGCGAAAACGCAGGTTTCCGGCCCCGTTCACCGTTCCGGCAGTCACCGGGTCGCTGGGCGACTTGGCGACCGGGGCCGGCTCTCCGGTGATCATGCTTTCGTCGACATAGCTGGACCCTTGGGTGACATCGCCATCCACGGCAATGCGCTCTCCGGGGCGGGCCATCAGGGTGTCGCCGACGATAATCTGGCCAACCTCGACCTCGATAATATCATCGCCCCGCACCACATGCGCGGTCTTTGCCTGAAGCCCCAGCAACTTGCGGATCGCTTCGCCGGTGCGCCCCTTGGCGCGTGCCTCAAGAAAGCGACCCAGAAGGATCAGCACGACGATGACCGCCGCCGCCTCATAGTAAACCGCGCGGGTGCCCTGTGGCAAAAGCGCGGGCAAGAATGTCGCGACGACCGAAAAGGCATAGGCCGCCGATGTGCCCAGTGCCACAAGGCTGTTCATGTCAGGCGCGCCGCGCAGCAGCGCAGGAAACCCTTTCAGGTAAAACTGCCGCCCCGGCCCGACCAGAACCAGCGTGGTCAGGACAAACTGGACCAGCCAACTGGCCTGATGGCCAATCGTATGACCGATCAGGTCGTGAAACGCCGGGACCGCATGCCCGCCCATTTCCAGCACAAAGACCGGCAACGCCAGCGCCGCCGCAAACAGCGTCCGGCGTGCCAGATCGTGCGCCTCGGCGGCCTTGCGCACGCCCATATCCTCGGGGGTGGCGGCATCCTTCAGGCGTGCGGGGTACCCGGCCCCGGTCGCCACGTTCAGCAGGTCGTTTGGGCCAAGTTGCCCCTCCAGAAAGGTGACAGTGGCGGTTTCCGAGGCAAGGTTCACATTGACCCCAAGCACACCGGGCACCGCCGCCAGTGCCTTGTCCACCCGCCCGACACAGGATGCGCAGGACATGGCTTGAATGTGCATCGTCATTGTCCGGGTTCGCGCCGGATACCCGGCCTGTTCCAGTGTCTTGACCGCAGCCGCGGACACCCCGGCATCTACGGGGCCAAAATACCGCACGGTGGCCGTTTCCGACGCCAGATTGACCGACGCATCCCTGACACCGGGCATCCCCCCAAGGGCCTTTTGCGCACGCCCGACGCAGGACGCGCAGGACATCCCCTGCAGGGACAGCTTCAGTTCATTTTCCGTGGTCATGCGACGTATCCTTGGGCAGGTTTCGTATTGCACATAAGGCTTCCACTTACTGTAAGGTCAATACCTAAACACAGATTGCGGAATTCACCCTTGACCCTCCAGCGCTGGAAGGGACCAAGTAGGCCCGAAGAAGGAGAGGCACATGACAAAATTCAACGTACCTGACATGAGTTGCGGCCACTGCACCGCCGCCATAGAAAAGGAAATCAAGGGGGCGGATCAGGCGGCAAACGTATCATGTGACCTGTCAGATCAGAGCGTCACAATCCAAAGCCACCTTACCCCCGATGCACTACTGGCCGTCATAAAACAGGCCGGTTACGAGGCGACACGTATCTGAGTGAAGATATGAAATCGCGAAAAACCCACCTGGTTTGAAGAAATGCCGGAACGTGGGGTGTTCAGAACGTCTTTAAAGATGCGCCGTTGATCGGCTATCGCCCCCTCCGCCGTACATTTCCGCCATGCTGTCCCGGTCTTCCTGCGGTGCTTCGGCCCCGCGCCTTGACCGCCGCGTCGCTTGCCTTTTCGACCGCGTATTGGCGCGCCAACGGAT
>DAOUPC010000100.1 GCA_030626365.1 Paracoccaceae bacterium | reverse complement strand
TTCAGTCGCCGATCTTGTGGCCAATTGCCAATTGTGCCGCCGCCAACCGTGCCACCGGCACCCGGAAGGGTGAGCAGGACACATAGTCAAACCCGGCATCCCGGCAAAAGGCGATTGATTCGGGATTCCCGCCATGTTCGCCACAGATCGACAGGGTGATTCCCTCGTGTGCCGCACGGCCCCGTTCGGCCCCCAGTTTCAGCAACTCGCCCACCCCTTCGGTGTCCAGCACATGAAACGGATCTTCGGGGAACACGCCCTGACGAACATAATCGGACATGAACCGCCCCGCATCATCGCGTGACAAACCATAGGTCATCTGCGTGAGGTCATTGGTGCCAAAACTAAGGAACGCGGTATGGGGCGCGATTTCATGCGCGCGCAGCGCCGCGCGCGGGGTCTCGACCATCACCCCAAGGCGATAGTCAAATTCCTGACCGCGTTCCGATTTCACGGCACCCGCCACGGCATCGATCCGCGCCTTGACCAGTTCGACCTCGCGGCACGCGCTGACCAGCGGGATCATGATTTCGGGCACCACCGGGAATTCCGGTGTGCTGGCCTCAAGCGCGGCCTCGAATATAGCGCGGGCCTGCATGTTATAGATTTCGGGCACGGTAACGCCCAGCCGCACGCCCCGCAGGCCCAGCATGGGGTTATATTCGGCCATTGCCTCGACCCGGCGGGTCACGTCGCTGACCGGCAGGTTCAGCGCCTCGGCCAACTCGCGCTGGCCGGTGCGGCTGGTCGGCAGGAATTCGTGCAGGGGTGGGTCAAACAGGCGGATACAGACCGGTTTACCCTGCATGATACTGAACAACTGGGTAAAGTCGTCGCGCTGCATCGGCAGCAGACGTTCAAGCACCGCCGCCCGGCCCTGACTGGTCTGGGCAAAGATCATCTCTCGCATTACGGTCAGCCGGCCGGGATCAAAGAACATGTGTTCGGTGCGGCACAACCCAATGCCCTGCGCGTTGAAATTGCGCGCCGTCAGCGCATCGGCAGGCGTGTCGGCGTTGGCGCGGATGTCAATGTCGCGCGCATCATCGGCCCAGCCCATGAGCGTCTGAAAGGCATCATCCAGAACGGCCTCTTGCATGGCGGGTTGCCCGGCCAGAACCTGCCCCGAAGACCCGTCTATGGTAATGATGTCGCCAGGTTTCAGCACCCGGCCATCCGGCGCGGTGATTTGCTGTTTGCGGGTCTGAAACCGCATCGACGAAGCCCCGACAATACACGGCAACCCCATGCCACGCCCGATCACCGCCGCATGGCTGGTCATCCCGCCCCGTTCGGTCAGAACGGCAACGGCGGCGTGCATCCCGCGAATGTCCTCGGGCGAGGTTTCGCGCCGCACCAGCACGCAAGGTTCGCGGCGGGCGGCGCTGGCCTGGGCCTCGGCGGCGGTGAACACGATTTTGCCGGTGGCCGCGCCGGGGCTGGCCCCGATGCCGGTGGCCAGCACATCGCGCGGCGCATCCGGGTCAACCTGACGGTGCAGCAATTCATTCAGGCTGTGCGGTTCGATCCGCATCACCGCCTCTTGTGGGGATATGATCCCGTCCTGGGCCAGCCGCACGGCAATCCGCACCGAGGCCCGAGAGGTCCGCGACACCCGCACCCCGTCCAGCAAATGCACCTGCCCGCCTTCGATCACGAATTCGACCTGCATCTCTTCGCGCAGCTTTTCGCGCATCAGGGCGGCATGCGCCCTAAGTGCGCCAAACGCGTCAGGTGCCACGTCTTCCAGCGCGCCACCCCTTTCGTCACTCTCAAGATAAAGCGCCGCCGCCCCAGCCCCCAGCGCATCGCGGCCCTGGCTTTGGCTTAGGTAACGCCCGGTGATCTGCGGCATCCCGGTGGTCGTGTTGACCAGTTGCAGCACCCCGGACCCGCATTCGCCCTGCCCTTGCTGCCCCAGCCCCAGAATCATTTCCTGCACCACAAGGCCCAGCCCGGCATCCACCGGCGCCCCCCTGGCCTGACGCAACAGGCGCGCGGTTGTGCCCTCCCAGGCGCGCGCCATAGATCGCAGTACCCCGGCCAGTTGCTCGGCCGGGTCCTGGGGAAATGGTTCGTCTGCTTCTTCCTCGTAGGCGCGCAGGGTCTGCGACAGCGCCATGACCGCATCATCACCGGTCTGATCAAATTCGTCCGGGTCCAGCCGGGCCACATGCGTCGCGTAAGATTGCACAAACCGCAAATACAGCGCCGCCGCCGCCCCCGGCCCCATCTGGTCGCACAGTTCGACATAGCGCGCATCGTTCATGCCGATATTCAGCACCGCCCCCGGCCCGCCCCAATCCGGGTCCTCGGACGAAGGGCGCACACATAACAACGTGTCCGGTTTGAACTGGCTGACAATCGCATCCACGTCCGGCATATCGCCATCGGCCAACCGGCGCACCGCATCAAACTACAGCGCCACGGTGCGTGGCACCGGCAGATCAAGCCGCACCAGACGTTGCAGGCACTTGGCCCGCCCGCCATGGGTGGTGGAAGCCACCGGCGCGGCGGGGGTGATCAACGTAACGTTCGGGTCATTCTGCACTGCGGCACCTATCTGTTTGCTGCACCGGCAGCATAGGCCGGATACAAACGCTTGCAAGGGGCCAGCACGTTATGGACCTGGCGTGGGCTCAGCTAGCCCTCGATCCGCGTCAGGTCGGCCACCTGCCCGCAAAGCCCGCGAATCTGGTTCAGCAAATTCAGGCGGTTACGGCGCAGAACTTCGCTGTCGGCGTTGATCTTGACGTCATCAAAGAAGGCATCGACCGGCGCGCGCAGGTCGGCCATTTCCGCAACAGCCGCAACAAAATCTTCGGCCTTCAGCGCGGATTCGATACGCGGCGTGGCCACATCAAGCGCTGCGAACAGCGCCTTTTCACTGTCGGTTTCGGCATATTTCACGTCCGCACCGTAAGAATATTCCACCCCGTCCTTTTTCTCGGCCTGGGTCAGGATGTTGTTGGCCCGCTTGAACCCCTGCACCAGATTGGCCCCGTCTTCGGTTTCCAGCACCTTGGCCAGCGCGCGCGCCCGTTTGACCAGCAGGTTCAGGTCATCATTGCCGGGCATCTCTATGCAGGCGTCGATGATATCGTGGCGGATGCCTTGGTCGCGCAGGTAGGTTTTGAGGCGGTCGTGGAAGAACGCCAGCAAATCGGTTGAAAGGTCAGGGACCAGACTGCCCATGCTTTGCAGTAATGGGCGATCATCCGGCCCTGACTGGCCATTGGCGTGCAATTTTTCCATTACGGTACGGAAGGCCGCGCCAAAGACTCCGTGATCGGCGATCTCTTCCAGAAGGCTGCGCAGGGCGGCCAGATCCTGTTCATCCGCATCGTTGTTCAGGTGTATCTTGTGACGCAATAACTGGCGATCGACAAAAGCGTCCAGCGGCAGGCGCAGATCATTCTCCAAAATCAACCGGATCACCCCCAGCGCCGCGCGGCGCAGGGCAAACGGGTCTTTCGACCCGGTGGGCTTTTCGTCAATCGCCCAAAACCCGGTCAGCGTGTCCAGTTTATCGGCCAGCGCCACGGTGACGGACAGCGGCGCGGTTGGCACATTATCAGACGGGCCAAGCGGCGAATAATGTTCCTGCGCCACGGCAGCGACATCGGCGTCCTGACCTGATGCTTTGATGTAATAACGCCCCATAAGCCCCTGAAGTTCCGGGAATTCATAGACCATCTGCGAAGACAGGTCGGCCTTGGCCAGTTGCGCCGCCGTTTCCGCCTTGTCAGCGTCCGCACCAGTTGCCCCCGCCAGTTCGCGCGACAGCGCCGCGATCCGCCGGATGCGGTCGCCCTGTGTGCCCAGCTTGTTATGAAACGTCACGTTTTCAAGGGCTTTGGTCCAGATGCTCAGGTCCGATTTGGCCACCGCCATATCATTATCCCAAAAGAACCGCGCATCGGCCAGACGCGCCGACAGCACCTTTTCATTGCCCGCCAGAATGGTAACGCCCAGATCCGCGGTTTCACGGTTGGCCACGGTGATGAACCGGGTGATCCCGCCGGTTTTGGGGTCGCGCACGGAAAAGAATTTCTGGTGTTCGCGCATCGAGGTTTGCAGCACCTCGGGCGGCAGGCTCAGGAAATCCGCACCGATCCGCCCCATCAGAACCACCGGCCATTCGACCAGTCCGGCGACCTCGGCCAGCAGGGCCTTGTCCTCGACCATCTCAAGCCCGGCGGCAAAGGCCATGTTGGTGGCATCGGCCTGAATATGGTCGGCCCGTTCCTGCGCCGACAACATCACCTTGGCCCGCCTCAGCTTGGCCTCGTAATCCGCGAACGAGGTGACAGAAAACCGTGTGCGGGCCATGAACCTGTGGCCCTCGGTGGTGTCGCCCGACGTGATCCCGTCAATGTCCAACGCCACCACGGTTGTGCCCGTTTCATCGTTCAGAATGCACAGGATCGACTGCAACGGGCGCACCCAGCGCAAAGACCCCGCGCCCCAGCGCATGGATTTGGGCCATGGAAAGGTGCGGATCACGGTTTCCAGCACCTGCGCGACGATTTCAGACGCCGGTTTCCCGGCCTTTTCGATCACGGCAAAGTAAACCCGCCCCTTGGGGGTATCGCGTTCCTCAAGCTGATCGCGGGTCAGGCCGGCACCGCGCAAAAAGCCCTCGATCGCCTTGTCCGGTGCGCCGACCTTTGGGCCTTTGCGTTCCTCGCGCACATCCGGCGAGGCCGCCAACAGCCCCTCGATTGCCAGCGTCAGACGGCGTGGCGTCGACAGGCCGGATGCCCCGCCATAGGTCAGGCCGGCCTCGACCAGGCCATCTGTCACACGCTTTTTCAGATCATCGGCGGCGCGGGTCTGCATCCGCGCCGGAATTTCCTCGGAAAACAGTTCAATCAGCAGGTCGGGCATGGCTGGTCCTTAGAAATTCACGATCATCTGGATGATGATTGCATTGGCGATATCGACAAAGAAGGCGGATACAAGCGGAAGAACGATAAAGGCAATAGGCGACGGGCCATAGCGTTTGGTCACCGCCGTCATGTTGGCAATGGCCGTGGGCGTGGCCCCAAGGGCAAAGCCACCAAACCCGGCCGCCAGAACCGCCGCCTGATAGCCACGCCCCATGACCGGGAACAGCACATAAATCACGAAAACAACGGTAAACAGCACCTGCGCCGTCAGGATGGCGGCAATGGTCAGCCCCAGTTCGGCGATGGTCCATAATTGCAGGCTCATCAGTGACATGGCCAGAAACGCGCCCAGCGAAAATTCCGAAATCATCGCCAGCGCCGGGGTCCCGGTGATCGGGGCCGCACGGGGGAAAAAGCGACTGCGCAGGTTGGCCAGCACGATGCCAATGATCAGGCAGGGCACAAACAACGGCAATTTCACCCCGGCGGCCTCAAGCGCCTCATTGGCGACATAGCCGCCAATCACCGCCAGGTTCAGATACAACATCACCCGCATGACGCTAAAGTGGGTGATCTGTGTTACCAGACCGTCCTGATCCCCGAACAAATCGTCCGTGTGGTCCTTATCCGGGTTTGCGGACGTCAGATCGTTCTTTTCCACCAGGTACTTGGCAATCGGCCCCCCCACCAGCGAGGCCAGCACCAGACCCAGTGTCGCCACCGCCACGCCCAGTTCCCCCGCGCCGGTCAGCCCGGTAATGGTCGCCACATCAGGGGCCCAGGCAATTGCCGTGCCATGCCCACCAATCAGCGAGGCCGAGCCAAACAAAACACCGGCCTGCGGCGGATAGCCGAACAAAACCGCCCCCCCCACGCCAATGACATTTTGCAGGATTATCGCCACAAGGGTCAGGATCAGCAGCAAAAACAGCGGCTTGCCACCTGCAATCAGGTCAGACAGTCGCGCATTCAGGCCAATACCGGCAAAGAACAGCACCAGGAAAAAGTCGCGGGCCGTCAGATCGAACGTCACCTCGTAATCGAACAGCAAATACACCAGCAGCAGGACAAGCGCCCCCAACAGCCCGCCAGTGACAGGTTCGGGGATGCTGAACCGGCGCAAAACCGAAACCCTGGCATTGATCATCGCGCCAATCAGGAACACCGCAAAGCCCAGTGTGACGGTGATAAACGCGGGGATAATCAATGGATCAGTCATTTTTAGCTCCGGATGGTGGGGGTGGGCATGTCTCGCCCACCACTGTGCCGTCGTAATCCTTGGCACCACATTCGTTCAGCGTATGCCACGCATATCCGCGCCCGTCCGCCGTGATCGCAATCACCCGGTCCACGCCATAGGCGATGTTCTTGATGCTTAGAAAGGTGGCCGCGGTCCCGGCTTTGATTTCCGCGCCGATGGTGGCGGCGTCAAAGCAGCCGAACCAGCCCGGCGCGTTACGCGGCAGCACATCCGGCGCGGCCACATAAAGCGCGCGCGCCGCGTCGATGGAAAGCGGCGTGGTGAAACAGGCCCGATAGCGAATCGGAGAGCTGTCAGCGTCAATGGCGCGAAAATCCGCATGGGCAACCGGCGCGGGTGCGCCATCGCTCAGGGTGACCAGCTGCACATCCTGCGCGCCCGTGACCGGCACCTCGCGGTAAAACCCATAGACCTGAAGGTAATAGATTGCCGCGCCGAAAATCACGGCAACAATCACGATTGCGCTGGCGACGATTTTTCCGTTCATGCCGTGCCTCTTTTCTGCATCATCAGGTGCATGCGGCATCAGGCTGCCACCCCCCTGCCGTCGTCTGCAAATAGGCATCCGCGCATTGTTTGGCCAAGGCCCGGACCCGGCCAATATAGGCCTGACGTTCCGTGACCGAGATCACCCCGCGTGCGTCCAGCAGGTTAAAGATGTGGCTGGCCTTGATGCACTGGTCATAGGCGGGATGCGCCATGACGATCCGTTTGCCGGTCTTGGGATCACCCGCCGGGTGGGCAAGGATCGCGGCGCATTCTGTCTCGGCCTCTTCAAAGTGGCGCAGCAGAACGGCGGTGTCGGCCACGTCAAAGTTCCAGCGCGCGTATTCCTCTTCGGTCTGCTTGAATATATCGCCATACCTAAGCGGGGTTGGCGATGCCGGGTCGTTGAACGGCATGTCCATCACATGTTCAACCCCCAGCACATACATCGCCAGACGTTCCAGCCCATAGGTCAGCTCGCCCGAGACAGGCGCGCAATCATGCCCGCCCACCTGTTGGAAATAGGTGAACTGGCTGACTTCCATACCATCACACCATACCTCCCATCCCAGTCCCCATGCGCCAAGGGTGGGGCTTTCCCAGTCGTCCTCGACAAAGCGGATATCGTGCAGGTCCATGTCGACCCCGATGGCCGCAAGCGACCCAAGGTAGAGATCCTGCAAATTGGGCGGGCTGGGTTTGATCAGCACCTGAAACTGGTAATAATGCTGCAACCGGTTGGGGTTTTCACCATAGCGCCCGTCGGTCGGGCGGCGCGATGGCTGCACATAGGCCGCCGCCCACGGGGCCGGTCCCAGCGAACGCAGGGTGGTTGCCGGGTGGAACGTGCCGGCCCCGACCTCCATGTCATAGGGTTGCAGGACCGCACAGCCCTGCGATGCCCAATAGGACTGAAGCCGCAGGATAATCTCTTGAAAAGAGCGCGGTGCGTCGGTGTGGTTGGTCATGGGAACGGTTCCTGTCTTTTCAGCCCGGCAAATGCGTGTCTTTCCTATGCGGGGGGGCGCTTTGGGTCAACGGCACAACCGCGCGACAACCGCGCGGATGTGCGCCGGGCCTGTCCCTGCGGGCACAATATGTGCCCCGAAGGCCCCCGAAAACAAAGCATCCCGGCCATAATCCGCAAAAGTGGCCCGTTTTCAGGCCGTTGGTCATGGGGCACGCTATTGCATCAGCGGCACGCCGGAGGCCAATAAAGATAGCATTTACATATGATTCCTGATTATGTGCGCCGGAAACACCGTTTTTAAGGGCACAGTACCAATTATGAAAAGTTTTTTCGCGTCGATTTTGTTTGTTTTTGTTTTCACGATACGTGCCGCATCCGCACAGGATGTCGTCTGGGTCCAGATCGAAGCCCACCCATCCCTGCGCGTGGCACAACAGCGCGCACAGGTCTATTCGGGGGTATTGGCCGACGTAAGCGGATTTTCCCTGGGCGGCAACTGGTATGGTGTCATGCTTGGGCCATACACCCGCCCCGATGCGGAACGGGTATTGCAGGCCTATCGTGCAGAGCGCCAGATTCCGGTGGATAGCTTTATCTCGTTCACCTCGTCCCTGGGCCGGCAGTTCTGGCCGGTCGGGGCCGATACCCTGAACCGTGGCGTGGCCGTTGTGCCCGCACTGGATACCGGCACTGGCACTGGCACGACCACCACCACCACTGGCACCGCCAGCGCGGATACAGTCACCCTGGCCCCCGCCATCCCGGACGAAACCAAATCCGAAGCACGGCGCAGCGAACGCAACCTGAACGCGGATCAGCGCAAGGATCTGCAAATCGCCCTGCGCGCCGCCGGGTTTTATGCCTCGGCAATCGACGGGGCCTTTGGCGCAGGCACCCGCCGATCAATGAGCGACTGGCAAAACCATAACAGGATCGACCCAACCGGCATCCTGACCACCCGCCAGCGTCAGATGCTGATGGATCAGTACAATGCGCCGCTGTTGTCGGTTGGCATGGCACGGGTCAGCGACGACAAGGCCGGGATCACCATGCAGATGCCCGCCGGTGCCGTGCGGTTTGCCCGCTATGAACCGCCCTTTGCCCATTATGACAGCATTGGCGATGTGGGTGCGCGGTTGTTGCTGATCAGCCAGCCGGGCAATCAGGCCACGCTGTTTGGCCTTTACGACATCATGCAGACGCTGGAAATCGTGCCGCTGAACGGCCCGCGCGAACGTGGCAAAAACAGTTTCACCCTTGAAGGGCGCGGCAGGGGCATTGTTTCCCATACCGAAGCCCGCCTTGATAATGGTCAGATCAAGGGCTTTACGCTGATCTGGCCTGCTGGCGACGAAGACCG
>DAOUPC010000072.1 GCA_030626365.1 Paracoccaceae bacterium | reverse complement strand
AATTCCGGTGGATATGGTGAAGATCACCGCGACGGATACTGCCAAGGTGCCGAATACCTCGGCTACGGCGGCATCGTCGGGCAGTGATCTGAACGGCATGGCCGTCAAGGCCGCCTGCGATACGATCCGGGACAGGATGGCGGCGTTTCTGGCAGATCGCCATCAGGTAGAGGCCGGGGCCGTGACGTTTGAGGCGGGTAATGTGTATGTCGGGGATCACGTTTACAGTTTTGCCGAGGCCGCAAGCGAGGCCTATATGGGGAGGATCAGCCTGTCGGCCACCGGGTATTACAAGACACCCAAGGTCGAATGGGACCGCATCAAGGGTCAGGGGCGTCCGTTTTATTACTTTGCCTATGGGGCATCCATCACAGAGGTTGCGGTGGATGTGCTGACCGGAGAGAACCGGATTTTGCGCACTGATATTTTGCATGATGCGGGCGAATCGCTGAACCCGGCGCTGGATATTGGTCAGGTCGAGGGGGCCTATGTGCAGGGTGCTGGTTGGTTGACCACGGAAGAGTTGGTTTGGGATGACAAGGGGCGCCTGCTGACACACGCCCCATCGACCTATAAGATACCGGCCTGTTCGGACCGGCCTGATATTTTCAACGTCGCGCTTTGGGGCGGGGCCAACCGGGAAGAGACGATTTATCGTTCAAAGGCCGTGGGAGAGCCGCCCTTTATGTTGGGTATTTCGGCCTTTCTGGCGCTGAGTGATGCGGTGGCATCCTGTGGGGATGGCTATCCGGCGCTGAATGCGCCAGCCACACCCGAACAGGTATGGGCCGCAATCAGGAGGCTGAAGGATGGGGTTTGATCTGACCGGTTTGCACGATGGCGTGGCCCGCCACGGGCGCGTGACGCGCGTGGTGATTGCCGCATTGCGCGGGTCATCACCACGAGAGGTGGGGGCGGCGATGCTGGTCTGGGAAGGCGGGCAATCAGGCACCATCGGCGGTGGCGCGCTGGAGTTCGAGGCCGCACAGGCCGCCCGCCGGCAGGCTGCGTCGGGGCACGATACCGCAGTGATCCCCGTGACGACCCCTGTGAGGTTGTCAAAACACGCGCTGGGGCCTGATCTGGGTCAGTGTTGCGGCGGGGCGGTAACCTTGCTGAGTGAGGTGTATGATGCCGCAAGCGTGCCGGCGCTGGAACACGATTTGGTGGTGCGCCCGGTGGATCATACCACCGCGATGCCACTGAGCGTAAAGCGCCTGTTGGCACAGGCACGCGGGCAGGGTCAGGCCCCACAGGCACAATTGCTGGACGGCTGGATGATTGAACCGGTGCATGTTCCGGCGCGCCCGGTCTGGATATGGGGTGCGGGCCATGTGGGCCGGGCATTGGTGCAGGTTCTGGCCCCGCTGCCGGATATATCCATCACCTGGATTGATACCGCGCCCGAGCGCTTTCCCGAGCAGATACCCGGCGACGTGACGGTTATGCCCACGGCGCGGCCCGCTGATCTGGTGCGCCACGCGCCGCAAAACGCAGAGCATCTGGTGGCGACCTATTCCCACACGCTGGACCTTGAGCTGTGTGACCGTTTTTTACATCACGAATTTGCCTTTGCCGGCCTGATAGGATCTGCGACCAAGTGGGCCAGGTTCCGGTCGCGGCTGGGCGCATTGGGGCATCCGCCCGAACAGGTCGGGCGGATCACCTGCCCGATTGGCGAGCCAACCCTGGGCAAGCACCCGCAGATGATTGCGGTCGGGGTGGCGGCAAGCCTGCTGCGTCCCGCAGGGCAAGGCATTAGACAAGACACAATCAGGAAGGATCAACGCGCGTGACAACTCCTCTTTTGAGCCTGCAGGGGCTGACCAAGGCCTATCCCGGTGTGATCGCCAACAACAATGTCTCATTCGATATCGGCGAGGGCGAAGTGCATGCCCTGCTGGGCGAAAACGGGGCCGGGAAATCGACGCTGGTCAAGATGATCTATGGGCTGGTCAAGCCAGACAGCGGCCAGATGTTACTGCGCGGGCAACCCTTTGCCCCGGCAGAGCCACGTGCGGCGCGCACCGATGGGGTCGCCATGGTGTTCCAGCACTTTTCGCTGTTTGACGCCCTGAATGTGGCCGAAAACATCGCCCTGGGCATGGAAACACCGCCACCGATGCGTGATCTGGCCGCAAAGATCAGGGAGGTATCAGAAGCCTATGGGCTGCCGCTTGACCCGTACCGGACGGTTGGGGACCTGTCGGCGGGGGAACGCCAGAGGGTCGAGATCATTCGCTGTCTGTTGCAGGACCCCAAGTTGCTGATCATGGACGAACCAACCAGCGTTCTTACCCCGCAAGAGGTGGAAATCCTGTTTCAGACCCTGCAAAAGCTGCGCGCAGAGGGGACATCGATCCTGTATATTTCGCACAAGCTGGAGGAAATCCGGACCTTGTGTGACCACGCCACCGTTCTGAGGCTGGGCGAGAATGTCGGGGAATGCACGCCGGCGGATACCACGGCCAGCGAAATGGCCGAACTGATGGTCGGGTCGAGCCTGAAGGTGCCGGAGAGGGCCGGAAAAGAGTTGGGCGATGTGGCGCTGGATATCAGCGGCCTGTCGGTGCCGTCACCATCGGCGTTCGGGACCGCGTTGAAGAACGTGCATCTGAGCGTGCGAAAGGGAGAGGTTCTGGGAATTGGCGGGGTCGCGGGCAATGGTCAGGATGAACTGCTGGCGGTTTTGTCGGGAGAGACCCTGACCGAGGCGGATGCGGTCAAGCTGGACGGGCAGCCAGTGGGGCGACTGGGGCCGACGCAGCGGCGAAAGCTGGGGTTGCTGAGCGCCCCCGAGGAACGGCTGGGCCATGCCGCCGCCCCGGATATGAGCCTGACGGAAAACGCCATGCTGACCGGGTCGGTCCGCGAGGGGCTGGAAACGGGTGGGTTTCTGAAATGGGGCGAGGCAGAGGCCTTTGCCGAGAAGATCATCAAGGAATTCGACGTGCGCACACCGGGGCCGGACAATGCGGCACGGTCCCTGTCGGGTGGCAATTTGCAAAAGTTTGTTGTCGGGCGCGAGGTGTTGCAGCGCCCCGGGGTGCTGGTGATCAACCAACCGACCTGGGGGGTGGATGCATCGGCCGCCGCATCGATCCGCCAGGCGATACTGGATCTGGCGGCTGGTGGGGCCGCGGTGGTTTGCATCAGTCAGGATCTGGACGAGTTGATGGAGATTTCGGACCGTTTTGCGGCCCTGAACGAGGGGCGGCTGAGTACCCCGCGCGATGCATCCGGTCTGACGGTGGAAGAAATTGGCCTGATGATGGGTGGCGCACACGGGATGGAGGTGGCGCATGTCTGAGGGGATAAGCCAAAGAGATTTCATGCCTCCGGCGGGGATATTTGGGAACAGAAGAAATTGGGGGCAGATATGATTGTTCTGGAGAAGAGGCCACAGCCATCAAGGGCCTGGTCACTGGCGACGCCGCTGGTGGCGGTGTTGGCAACGATGGTGTTCGGGGGGCTGTTGTTTGCCGTACTGGGCAAGAACCCGGTCGAGGCGATAAGGATCATTTTCTACGATCCGCTGTTTGGAGAGTTCGCGTTTTATTACCGCCCGCAATTGTTGGTCAAAGGCGCGCCTTTGGTGTTGATCGCGATTGGTCTGAGTCTGGGTTTCAAGGCCGGGATATGGAATATCGGGGCCGAGGGGCAGTATATTATCGGGGCCAT
The DNA here is from genome assembly GCA_030626365.1 of Paracoccaceae bacterium. Classification (GTDB taxonomy): domain Bacteria; phylum Pseudomonadota; class Alphaproteobacteria; order Rhodobacterales; family Rhodobacteraceae; genus NVQY01. The sequence goes on along the minus strand of DAOUPC010000072.1, from coordinate 7,001 downwards.
CACAGGGGCCGGTGTTGGCCTTGCGTTTTATCCGCTTGAGGCCTGGTATATCTTTCCGCTGATGGTGATTGGTGGTGCATTGGGTGGCTGGGCCTGGGCCATGATACCGGCGCTGTTGAAGGTCCGGTTCGGGACCAACGAGATCCTTGTTTCGCTGATGCTGGTCTATGTGGCCGAGCAGTTACTGGCATCCATGTCGCTGGGATTGCTGAAGAACCCGGATGGGTTCGGGTTTCCCGGCAGTCGCAATCTGAACGATTACGCAAGTGCCAACAGTTGGATCAGTCAGGATGCCGGGATGCACTGGGGGGTGGTTGCGGCAATGATTGCGGTGATCTTTTCCTACATCCTTCTGAACCGTCACATGCTGGGTTTTCACATCCGGCTGACCGGCGAAGCCCCCCGTGCGGCAAAGTTTGCCGGGGTGAATCCCGGGCGGTTGATTCTGTTTTGTCTGGGCGCATCCGGCGCGCTGGCCGGGTTGGCCGGGTTGTTCGAGGTCGCAGGCCCAACCGGGCAGATCAGCATTGATTTCAATGTCGGTTATGGGTTCACGGCGATTATCGTGGCCTTTCTGGGCCGGCTGCATCCGGTTGGCATTCTGCTGGCCGGGGCGCTGATGGCGCTGACTTATATCGGCGGCGAGATTGCCCAATCGCAGATGGGTTTGCCGGCGGCGGCCATTCAGGTGTTTCAGGGCATGTTGCTGTTCTTCCTGCTGGCCTTTGACATTCTGACAAATTACCGCGTGCGGCTGAACACAAGAAAGGTGGCGTAAGATGGATATTAGCGCAATCAATCCGGTCCTTCTGGTGGCATCCCTGATGGTTGCCGCAACGCCGATCCTGCTGGCGGCAATCGGCGAACTGGTGGTTGAACGCGCGGGCGTTCTGAACCTTGGGGTCGAGGGCATGATGATCATTGGCGCGATCAGCGGCTTTGCCATCGCGGTTGAGACCGGATCACCCTTGCTGGGGTTCATTGCCTCGGCCATTGGCGGTGCGATGTTGTCGCTGTTGTTCGTGTTCCTGACGCAGGTGGTGCTGGCCAATCAGGTGGCCAGTGGTCTGGCGCTGACCCTGTTCGGGCTGGGGCTGAGTGCGCTGATGGGGCAACGATATGTCGGGGTGCGTCCGCCGCAAACCGCGCATCTGGACATCCCGTTTCTAAGCGACATGCCGGTTCTGGGGCCGATCCTGTTCAGCCATGATCCGATCCTGTATCTGAGCATCGCCATTGTTGCCAGTATCTGGGCCGTGCTGAAGTACACCCGCGCCGGTCTGATCCTGCGCGCGGTCGGGGAAAACCACGATGCCGCACATGCGCTGGGGTATAAAGTGGTGCGGATCCGTATCATGGCGATCATGTTCGGCGGGGCCTGTGCGGGACTTGGCGGGGCCTATATCAGCCTTGTGCGTGTCCCGCAGTGGACCGAGGGCATGACCGCCGGGGTTGGCTGGATTGCACTGGCGCTGGTGGTGTTTGCCAGTTGGAAACCGTGGCGTGTTCTGCTGGGGGCCTATCTTTTTGGCGGAGTCACCGTTGTTCAGCTGAATCTGCAGGCCGCAGGCGTTGCCATTCCGGTAGAGTATCTGGCAATGTCCCCCTATCTGATTACCATCATTGTGCTGGTGATCCTTTCGAAAGACAAAAGCAGCGCCCCGGCTTCGCTGGGTCGCATTTTCCATGCCTCTCACTAGAGGCCAACATTCCATGCCTCTCACTAACGAGAGGCCAATCAACCAACTTGGGGGAACCTTATGAAACTTACTTCTCTTCTTACCGGCGCCACACTGGCACTGGGCCTGGCAGCCGGCGGCGCGTGGGCTGACAAAACCAAGGTCGGCTTTGTCTATGTCGGTCCTGTGGGCGACGGCGGCTGGACCTATGAACACGACAAGGGCCGTCTGGCTGTCGAGGCAGAGTTTGGCGACAAGGTTGAAACCGTATTCGTCGAGAGCGTGGCCGAAGGCCCCGACGCCGAGCGGGTAATGACCCAGATGGCCCTTGGTGGTGCCAAGCTGATCTTTACCACTTCGTTTGGGTATATGGACCCGACCATCAACGTGGCCAAAAAGTTCCCGAACGTAAAGTTCGAGCACGCAACCGGCTATAAGACAGCGGACAACGTATCGGTCTATTCCGCCCGTTTCTATCAAGGGTGCGCCATTCAGGGCCATATCGCGGGCAGCATGACCAAGTCCAACATCATTGGCTATATTGGATCATTCCCGATCCCCGAAGTGATCCGGGGCATCAACAGCGCCTATATCCACGCCAAAAAGGTCAACCCGGACGTGCGCTTTAAAATCGTCTGGGCCTATACTTGGTTCGACCCCGCCAAAGAGGCAGACGCCGCCAAGGTGCTGATCGAACAGGGTGCCGACGTGATCCTGCAACACACCGATTCCACCGCACCACTGGCAGCGGCATCCGAGGCCGGCAATGTTATCGGCTTTGGTCAGGCATCTGACATGAGCGAATACGCCGACGGCCCGCGGGTTTCTGCGATCATCGACAACTGGGGCCCCTATTACGTCGAGCGCACCCGCGCCGTAATGGACGGCACATGGGCATCGGTAAACACCTGGAACGGTATCGGCGAAGGCATGGTTGGCATCGGCGAAATCACAGACCGTGTTCCTGCTGACGTCAAGGCCGAAGCACTGGCCATGAAGGACGCGATTGCCGCGGGCGACTACCACCCGTTCACTGGCCCGCTGAACAAGCAGGACGGTTCTGTCTGGCTGAAGGATGGCGAAACAGCAGATGACGGCACACTGGCCGGCATGGGCTTTTACGTTGAAGGCATTGAGGGCGACATTCCCAACTAAGCCTGCCATCACATGGCAATTACGACAAAAGGCCCTGCTTTGGCGGGGCCTTTTTTGTGCCCGCGAATGTTAGCGGGGTGCCAGAGTATGGGCCAGAGTATGGATCGGGGTGTGGCGGGGGTGGCTTTGGCAAAATATCCGGTCGTCAAGTGGCGGCCCCGAGAGAACTTGAATCCCTAACCTACCGCTTAGAAGGCGGTTGCTCTATCCAGTTGAGCTACGGGGCCGCTGTTGCCTTGGCACTGTATAATGTGGCTTTCGCCGCATCGTACCAACCCCCGTCTAGTCCAAATTCCGCCGCTTGGTCAATCAGCTTTTGACGGGCTGCGGGCGGGCCATTCCGGGTTGGAATATTGCGCAATTGAACCGCCCAATACCTGAAGGGGCGATGAATAACCGGCGTGGTCTGGCAAAATGTCAGCCCCTGCCGCGGGTCGGTCGGGGCTGGGTTGGCTGGCAACAGTTGGCCTTCATCAGCCGGTGACAGGTAAGATTTCGGGCCCGTGCGCGGAACTCTTGTTTTCCACCCCTTGCAACGCAGGGGCGTATCGGCGAAACCCGGCCTGACCTGATCAAATGGAGGGCCTTATGCCCAGAACCGCTTCTGTTCGCGACTATATCCGCACGATTCCCGATTTCCCGCACGAGGGGATCATGTTTCGCGATGTCACCACGTTGTTTGCCGATCCGCGCGGGTTTCGGATGGCGATTGACCAGATGCTGCACCCCTATGCAGGAGAGCCGATCGACAAGGTGATCGGGCTTGAGGCACGCGGGTTCATTCTGGGCGGGGCGATTGCCCATCAGCTAAGTGTCGGGTTTGTGCCGATCCGCAAAAAGGGCAAGCTTCCGGGCGCGGTGATCAGTCAGGATTACAAACTGGAATACGGCGAGGCGACCGTCGAAATCCACGACGACGCAATCCAGCCGGGAGAGCGCATTTTGCTGGTTGATGACCTGCTGTCCACGGGTGGCACGGCGGCGGCCGGTATCAAGCTGATCGAACAGCTGGGCGGCGAGATTGTTTCATGCGCCTTTATCATCGACCTGCCGGAACTGGGCGGGCGCAAGGTGCTGGAAGATCTGGGAATGGACGTTTACGCGCTCTGTGCATTTGAGGGGGCGTAAGGCACGCACGGGCAGGTATCCGGGCAGGTATAGACCCTAGCGCAACACCGCCCCCGGATTCATTATGCCCAGCGGGTCAAGGGCGGCCTTGATGGCGCGCATCGCGTCCAGCCTGACAGGGTCGCCGTAACGCTCCAGTTCGGCAACCTTCATGCGACCGATACCATGTTCGGCGCTGAACGATCCGCCCATTTCATGCGCCAGATCATGAACCGCACGAGCAATGGCATCTTGTTGCGCGGTATAATCGCCGCGCGAACGCCCCCTTGGCGGATAGACGTTATAGTGCAGGTTTCCGTCCCCCAGATGGCCAAAACAGTTGATACGGAAATCGCCAATCGCACCGATCACCCCCTCTGCGCGGGCAATGAATTCCGGGATCACCCCCAATGGCAGGGAAATATCATGGCTGGATACCGGCCCGATCAGCCGGTTGGCTTCGGGAATGGTTTCGCGCACCATCCACAGATCACGCCGCTGGGCCTCGGACATTGCGATAACCCCGTCCGTCGCCAGCCCCTGCCCGGCGGCGTCCTCGAACAATTGCCCAAGCGCGGCCTGCGGGTTCAGCCCCCTGCCCAGCCCGACCTCGGCCAGCACGCACCATTCGGGCGGCGCGCCAAAGGGCTGGCGGATATGCGGCAGCACCTCGGTCAGGAAATCCAACCCCTGTTGGTGGATCAATTCAAACGCACTGACGGTTTCACCCATCTGATCGCGCGCCAGTGACAGCAGTTTCAGCGCCGCCTCGGGTGATGGCACCACGAACATCGCCGTGGCGATCCCGGCCGGAACCGGTGACAGTTTCAGCGCGGCGGCGGTGATGATGCCCAGCGTCCCCTCGGCCCCGATCAGCAGGTTTTTCAGGTCATACCCGGTGTTGTCCTTCCTTAGCCGGGTCAGCCCGTTCCAGATGCGCCCGTCCGGCAGCACCGCCTCAAGCCCCAGACACAGCGCGCGCGCATTGCCATAGCGCAGCACATTCACCCCGCCCGCATTGGTCGACAGGTTGCCCCCGATACGCGCCGTGCCCTCAGAGGCCAGCGACAGGGGAAACAGCCGGTCAACGCCAAGGGCTGCGGCCTGAATATCGGCCAGAATCACGCCCGCCTCGGCCAGCAGCACGTTTTCACCCGGAAATATCGCACGAATGGCCTTCATCCGTTCCAGCGAAATGATCAGGGGGGGCGGCCCGTCGGGCATCACCTGCCCACCCACAAGGCTGGTGCCGCCACCATAGGGCACCACCGGCACGCGGGCCCCGGCGGCGGCCCGGATCAGGCTGGCAACCTCGTCCGTGGTGCGTGGTCGCGCCAGCACGCCGCCCTGCCCGGTCCAGCGCCCGCGCGGTTCCTCAAGATAGCGCGGCTCAACAGGGCACAGCACGCCGTCAGGCACGACGCCCCGCAGGCGGGTTTGGAAATCTTCGTCGGCAGGGTTCAGCATTCCGGCACCTCCGGTCAAATGTGAACCACGTCGCGCACCTTATCGCAAGCCGGCAGCATATCCTTTTGCACCCCCATGCGGATATGATAGCCTGCAATCACAAGTCAGGGGCACGACACATGAGCAAAACAATAGTGGTAACCGGCGCAACCAGCGGGCTGGGTCTGGCGTTGATCACCAGCCTGAAAACCGCCGGGTTCAAGCCAATCCTGACCGGGCGCAGCGCATCAAAGGTCAGCGCCCTTGGCGCAGAACTGGACGTGCCGGGCTATCAGCTTGATGTGTCCGATCCCCGGTCGATCCGCACGGTTACGGCACATATCACCCGCGACCACGGGCCGGTTTACGGGTTGATCAACAATGCCGGCATATGGCTTGAGGGTGATTTTGAAACCTATACGCCCGAGGCAATCCAGACGGTGATTGACACCAACACCACCGGCACCATCCTGATGACCCATGCGCTGTTGCCCGATATGCTGACGCGGGGCACGGGCGTGGTGATCAACACGGTTTCGACCGGCGCACTTTATGCGCGCAAACTGATCAGTGTCTATGCCGCCAGCAAATGGGCCATACGCGGTTTCACCGGCTGTCTTGAACTCGAATGTGCCCCAAAGGGCGTGCGTGTCATGGGGTTTTATCCCGGCAAGATCGACACCAACATGTACGAAACCGCCGGGATTGAGCGCAATCTTGAGGTGGCCATGTCACCCCAACAAGCCGCCGCAATGGTGCTGGTCATGCTAAGGGACGAAAACATGATCTGGTCACAGGTCAGCGGGCGGTCGATCAGGGATTACCTGTAGGGTCTCTGGCCCCGTTACTTACGAACCAAAGACATCACCCCACGTCCGTCCGCCCCCGCCGGTCACTGCGCAGCGAGGCATAAAGCACATGCGTGCGCCAGCGCCCGTTGATCTGCAAATAGGACTGCGCCACGCCTTCGTATTTGAAACCCGAACTTTCCAGCAGCCCGCGTGACGCGGTATTTTCGGGTAGGCAGGCGGCCTCGATCCGGCTCAGGTCAAGCTGGGTAAAGGCGTGGTGGACCAATGCGGCAATGGCCTCTCGCATGTATCCCTGACGGGCGAACGCCTCGCCGGTCCAGTACCCCAGCGTACCGGCCTGCGCCGGGCCGCGACGGATATTGTCCAGCGTGATCGCCCCCACCAGTTCCTGATCGGTGCGCCGCAACAAAAACAGCGGCACCGCCCCCCCCCCCGAGATCGAACGCTGCGCCCAATAGACCCGATTGGTAAACGCCTTGCGGACAAGGTGGTCAGGGTTCCAACTGGGTTCCCACGGCACCAAAAATGCCTCGCTTTGGTGGCGCAGGGCGGCCCAGGCACGAAAATCCGAATGCACCGGCGGGCGCAGGGTAAGACGCTCGGTCTCGATCCTCAGCTTGCGTTTGAGCAAAAGCATCACGGCAACATCAGGCGGTGCGCCTTTCCTGCAAGCGCGCCAGCGTCGGGGCCGCCTCTATGGGACCATAAAGCGCCAGCGCCGCCGGGGCTTTGGTTGCCATGTGTTCGGCAAATGCCTGTACGCCCGCGCAGGTCACCGCGTCGATACGTGCAATCGTGTCTT